>JBMLRS010000112.1:0-16586 GCA_049240905.1 Elsteraceae bacterium | reverse complement strand
AGCAATTTTGGCGGCATCGTGTTCCCGTTCCTGGGCGAACAGCTCCGCGGCGGCAAGAAGCTGCGCATCGTCGCGACCGAGCCGGCCGCCTGCCCGACCCTGACCAAGGGCTCCTTCGCCTACGACTTCGGCGACACCGGCCATCTGACCCCGCTGGTCAAGATGCACACGCTGGGCTCCGAGTTCATGCCGCCGGGCTTTCATGCCGGGGGCTTGCGCTATCACGGCATGGCGCCGCTGGTCAGCCATCTGTTGGACCTAAAGCTGATCGAGGCGCGCAGCTATCTGCAACGCGACATCTTCGCCGCCGGCCTGATGTTCGCGAAGGCTGAAGGCATTCTGCCGGCGCCGGAAGCCAATCACGCCGTCAAGGGCGCGATCGAGATGGCGATGGAGTGCAAGGAGAAGGGCGAGGCCAAGACCATCCTGTTCAATCTCTGCGGCCACGGCCATTTCGACATGCAGGCCTACATGGACTACTTCGCCGGCAAGCTGCAGGACATTGACTACGATCAGGCTGATCTCGACCGCAGCCTGTCGCATCTGCCGAAAGTCGCGGCGGAATAAGAAACCGGGCAAGGCGTTCCTGGTTTGAGTAAAGGCAATGTTATGGCAAGCACGGGCCTCATCCTGAGCTTGTCGAAGGATGGACAAACTCTTCGACTTTCTTTAACTCTCTTACCCTTCGACAAGCTCAGGGTGAGGCGAAGAGTTTGCTCCAGTCCAGAGCATTCCCGCTCTAGCTAAAGCGACGGGCGCTAGGCCGGGTCCGCGATCGGCTTGATCTGCAGCGTGTGGCGCGAAAGATCGGCCTTGTGATAGGCGGCCCGGTCATATTCCGGCCGGCGCGGGAAGGGCCGGGTAGCGTCGAAGCCGAGCTTCGAGCCGAAATAATTCGGAAAACTGGGGTTGAGGCCGTGGCCGAAGGCGTCCTGCACCACGACGACGCCGGTCGCCGGGTTCAGCCGGGTGGCCATCGCCCATTCGACGTCGCTGGCGCTGCGGATGTCGACGTCCTCATCGACGATGGTGACCATCTTCAGGGGCGGGAAGGCGGCGAAGGTTGCGAAGATCGCCTGCTTGCCCCAGCCCGCGCGCTTCGGGGTCATCGCCACGACCGCATGATAGAAGCCGCAGCCGCCGTGGGTGAAATAGACGTCCTTCACGCCGGGCACTTGGCGCTGCAGTAAAGACAGAACATTCGCCTCACCCAGCAAGCCTACGGAATTCCACACTTCTTTTCCTGACAGAATGGTGTGGAAAATCGGCTTCCGGCGATGATGAATCTTGCGGACATGAACCACCGGGCGCGGCTCGCGCCGGGCGTAATAGCCGGTGACCTCGGCGAACGGGCCTTCCTCGTCCAACTCGTCCGGGATCATCTCGCATTCCAGCGCGTACATCGCGTGGGCGACCATCTCGACGTTGGAGCAGGTCCCGGCGACCAACTGCAGCGGATGGCCATGAAACTCCGAGGCGATGCCCAACTCGTCGGTGTCGATCGGGGCGGCTTCGGCCGGCGTGGCGGCGGCGAAATGCAGGCCGGGGCCGACCCCGACGTTGAGCGTGAAGAACAGGCTTTCACCGCGCGCCTTGGCCTTCGCCAGATAGCTCTCCAGATGGCGGCCGCTGTCGATGTTGATGGTCATGCGATCCGGGCCGCAGACCATGAAGCGCTGGATCGAGGCGTTGCGGACTCCCGTGTCCGGATCCTTGGCGATCACCACGGAGGCGTCGAAATAGGGCCCGCCGTCGAGCGCGGCGTGCACGGGAATCGGCAGCCGCGACAGATCGACGGCGTTCTCCGTCACCTCAAGAACAGGACCGCTCGGAACCACGGCGGGATCGACCGGGCTCTGCTGCCAGGCCTTGATGCAGCCGGAGACATAGCCGGGCAGGGCCAACTCCGCCTTGCCCATCAGCGCGCCCAGCAGATCGCGCGACCAATAGAGCCCGGTGAAGACCGGAGCCTCCTGGCCCTTCACTTTCTCGAACAGGATCGCGCGCGGGCCGCCCTCATGTTCGGCCGCGATCGCCGCCAGTTCATGCACGGGGTCGACCTCGCTGGTGACGCGGATCAGGCGGCCGGCCTTGTCCAGAAACGCGATGATCTCGCTCAAGTCATGAATCACGGCGCGCCTCCTTTTTTCGCGCGGACGGGCGGCGCTTGCCGCTTGGCCCCTCGCCCCAGCGCTTCACCAATCCGACCTCGACGTCGAACAGATCCAGCAGGCGGCCGACCGTATGGTCGACGATGTCCTGCACCGTCTCCGGCATCGCGTAGAAGCTGGGAACCGGCGGCATCACGATCCCGCCCATCTCCGTCACCGCCACCATCGCCTTGAGATGCCCGAGATGCAGGGGCGTCTCGCGCGCCAACAACACCAGACGGCGGCGCTCCTTCAGCACCACGTCGGCCGCGCGCGAAACCAGGCTGGACGAGACGCCCGAGGCGATTTCGCCGAGCGTGCGCATGGAGCAAGGAGCGATCGCCATGCCCATCGTCTTGAAGGAGCCGGAGGAGATCGCCGCCCCAATGTCGGCGGCGGGATAGACGACGTCGGCGAGCGCGTGGATGTCCGCGATCTTCCAGTCGGTCTCATAGGCGATGGTGACCTCGGCGGAGCGCGACATGACCAGATGCGTCTCGACGTCGGTCTCGCGCAGGGCCTGCAGCAAGCGCACGCCATAGATCGCGCCGGACGCGCCGGTAACACCCACGATCAGCCGTCTGGCCGGCGCTTTGGAAATAGGCTTCGAAGGTTTCAAGGCTTCTCTATTGCGGCCAGCGCTCGATTCGATGGCGGCCGGATTGGATGTCGCTGATGGTGTCGGACAGGACGGCCAGGATCGCCGCTTCGCCTTGGTAACGTTCGTACCAACTGACGCCCGCGCCAATCAACACAGCCGCGACCACGGCGTTGTCGATGCCCTGTTCGGCGCAGGCTTGAATCGCGCGCGTGATGATCGATTTGGCGTCTTCAAAATCGGTCTCTTCTGCGTCATCGAAGCCTGGGACCATCGACATCGATCGTCTCCCTCCCCGCATTCTGATCGCCAGGACAGGGATCAGTTCAATAGCCTATGCAGATCTGACGGGGCTCGCCAAGGAAAGTCGCAACTCTTTGAAAAATACGCCGTTTTTTGACAGTGAATCCTGGTTGTCGCTTTGCGCGCGCGCAAAGTTGCGCTTCATGAGAACAAGCGTCAATTTCAATGCCGGGCGTTTTGGATGTCGAAGCCGGGACTGAGATGCGGTAATCCAGGGCCGTGCTCCCGGAGGAAATGAAGCGATGATGACGACGGTGATGACGCCAAGGCTGATGCTGATCGGCGGCGGCGCGGTGCAGGAGATCGGCGGGGTTCTGAAACGCCTGGGCGTTCGCAAGCCTATGATCGTGAGCGACGCCTTCATGGCTTCCAGCGGCGTGCTGGCCAAGGTGACCGACGCGATCGCCAAGGCGGGCCTGGGCTTCGGCGTCTTCACGGACACCGTGCCGGATCCGACCGATCACGTCGTCGACAAGGGTTTGGCCGCGCTCAAGGCCGGCGATTACGACGGGCTGGTCGCGGTCGGCGGCGGCAGCCCGATGGACACGGCCAAGGCGATCGCGATCCTGGAGGCCGGCGGCGGCCATATGCGCGATTACAAGGTTCCGAACCTCGCCGACCACGCCAATCTGCCGATCATCTGCGTGCCGACCACCGCCGGCACCGGGTCCGAAGTGACCCGCTTCACGATCGTCACCGACAGCGCGAACGACGAGAAGATGCTGATCGCGGGCCTCGGCTGCCTGCCGATGGCCGCGATCGTCGATTACGAGCTGACCCTGTCCATGCCGTTCAGGCTGACCGCCGACACCGGCATCGACGCGCTGACCCATGCGATCGAGGCCTATGTCAGCAAGCGCGCGACCCCGGTCAGCGACAATTACGCCTTGACCGCGATGGCGACGCTCTATCGCAACGTCCGCCAGGCGAGCTTCCATCCCGATGATCGGGACGCGCGCGCGGCGATGATGCTGGGCGCGACCCAGGCCGGTCTGGCGTTCTCCAACGCCTCCGTCGCTCTGGTGCATGGCATGAGCCGCCCGATCGGCGCGTTCTTCCATGTGCCGCACGGACTGTCCAACGCCATGCTGCTGCCGCTCATCACGGAGTTCAGCGCGCCCGCGGCCACGGCGCGCTACGCCGACTGCGCCCGCGCCATGGGCGTCGCCGAGGCCGGCGAGGGCGATCAGGCCGCCGTCTCCCGTCTATTGGACGCGCTGACCGCGCTGAACCGCGACCTTAAAGTCCCGAACCCGAAGCAATATGGCATCGACGAAGCCAAATATTTCGGGATCATGGAGACGATGGCGTCTCAGGCCCTGGCCAGCGGCTCGCCTGGAAACAACCCGCGCGTGCCGACCCAGGCCGAGATCGTCGATCTCTATCAGCGCGCCTGGGACGCCGTCTGATGCGCGCGCTCCTCGCTCTCGCCGGCGTCTTGGTGGCCGGCTCCGTTCATGCCGCCGAGATCTCCATCCTCAGCGGCGGCGCGGTCGAACCCGGCCTGATGGCCGCCGTCGAGAACTACCGACGGCAAGGACATGCGGTGAAGGTCTCCTTCGCCACCGCTCCGATGATCCGGCAGCGGATCGAGGCGGGAACCATCGTCGACGTCGTGATCGCCCCTCCTGCGGTGACGGACCAATTCGTCGCGCGCGGTCTGCTGTCGGATGTGAAGGCGATGATCGGCCGCGTCGGGGTCGGCGTCGCGGTGCGAGCGGGGGCGGAACGCCCGGCGATCGCGGACGCGCAGGCGTTCGAGGCTTCGGTGCTCGCCGCGGGCTCCCTGGTGTTCAATCAAGCCTCCACCGGGATCTATCTCGACAGCCTGTTCCAGAAGATGGGGCTGGCCGAGCGCATCAGGGCCAAGACGACGCGCTACCCCGATGGCGCGGCGGTCCTGGAGCATGTCATCGCCGGCAAGGGCAGCGAGATCGGCTTTGGCGCGATCACCGAGATCCTGCTCTACAAGGACAAGGGCCTGGTGTTCGTCGGCCCGCTGCCGCCGGCCTTGCAGAACTACACGCGCTATGTCGCGGCGGTGATGAGGAACGCCCCTAACGCCAGGGAGGCCGCCGCTCTGGTGGCATATTTCGGCAGCGCGGACGGCAAGGCGGCCTTCGCCAGCGGCGGCGTTGAAGGCGAGTAACGGCTCGCCGTCAACGCCGGTCATCGGCGCCGCTATTTGACCGCGTTGATGTCTCCGCTGAACCCGTTCGCGCAGAACATGCCGCCCTGGAATTTCTCGGCGACCGGGTTGCCGGACAGCTTGTCCTTGATCTTGTCCGCCCAGGGGTCGGCGCTGTCCTGCGGCTGATAGCCCAGACGCTCGGCGTTGCGGTTGTCCCAGAAGGTCGTCTTGTTGGCGGAGACGCCGTAGACCACTTCGAAATGATAGTCCGCAGTCAGGCCGACCTTCATCAACCGGACCAGATCATCATAGCTCAAGTAGGTCTTCAGCATGCGGGCGTCGACCGGCTCCGGAAAGCAGGAGCCGATGCGCATGCAGAAGGCCTTGATCCCGTGCTTGTCGGCG
The DNA here is from genome assembly GCA_049240905.1 of Elsteraceae bacterium. GTDB lineage: Bacteria > Pseudomonadota > Alphaproteobacteria > Elsterales > Elsteraceae > JBMLRS01. Next base: position 10,999 of record JBMLRS010000112.1, on the reverse strand, counting down.
TAGAGCCGGGCCAGATCCTCGCCGAACGCCTTTGACAGGCCGTAATGGCCGTCCGGGCGCTTCTGGCAGAGATGATCGATCGTCGTGTCGCGCGGATGGAAGCCGATCGTGTGGTTCGAGCTGGCGAACAGGATCCGCTTGGTCCCGGCCTGGCGCGCGGCCTCCCACAGATTGACCACGCCGTGGATGTTGGCGTTCAGCACGACGTCGAGGCCGGCGCTGTCGTCGGGCTGGCCGCCGAAATGGATGACGGCGTCGACGCCCTCCAGCAGTTTGGCGACGGCGGCGCGATCGCCCAACTCGCAGGTCACGCATTCCTCGCCGTGGCCGGCCGGACCAAGCCCGGCGCGATCGGACAGGCGCAGAACCGGGTAGGCGCCCGCGAAGGCCTTACGGGCGACGCGGCCCAGATTGCCGGCGGCGCCGGTGATCAAAAGACGATGGATGGACATGAATTGGCTCCTAGAGTCTTTCCGATTAAGCAGAAACAGTAATCAGGCAAACCCATATACCTCTTCGCCTCACCCTGAGCTCGTCGAAGGGGGTGGAGGCGAAAAGCGCTAGAGAGTTTGCACATCCTTCGACAGGCTCAGGATGAGGCGTTTATTTCCTGTTACTTATATTCATCTAAAGCGTAGACCGGCGACGGCTGAGATCGGGCCGGGCGAGCAGGGCGGGATGGAACTCGACGCCCAGGCCGGGGCCGGTCATGGGGTAGGCGAAGCCCTGCCGGATCGGCAGCGGCTCGGCGATGATCTCCTGATAGAAGCCGTTCAGATAGGCCCGGACGGTCTCCAGAATCAGCGTGTTGGGCGAGGCGAGCGAGATATGGATGTTCGCCGCCAACTGGATCGGGCCGGTGCAGTCATGCGGCGCGATCATGCGGTCCCAGGCGGACCCAAGCGCGGCGATCTTGCGCGCCTCGGTCAATCCGCCGATCCAGCCGAGATCGAAATGCATGTAGTCGATCGCCCGCGCGGCCAGCGCGTCGCGATACCAAACCGCCGAGCCATGGTTCTCGCTGCCGGCGATCGGCGCGTCTACGCTGGAGCGAAACTCCGCCAGATCCTCCAGGCGGTGCATCTCGATCGGGTCCTCATGCCAATAAATCCCGAAGGCGTCCGCCTCGCGGGCGATCTTCAGCGCCGGGGCCAGCCGCCAGAGGCTGTGATACTCGATCATCACGTCCATCTTGTCGCCGACCGCGGCGCGCAACGCCTCCAGCGGCTTCAAGGCCTGACGCAAGCTTGCGGCGGAGATGTCGCGCCCGGCGGTCAGCTTGGCCGCCGGGTCGAACGGCCAGATCTTCATGGCGGTGACGCCCTGGTCCAGCAGCTCCTGCGCCAGCTCGCCGCAGCGATGGGTCTGCGCCTCCAGATCCTCATAGGGGAAGTTTGGGTCGCGCGGCGGCGGCGGGGCGTCGAGATTGGCTTCCGCCACGTTGCGGTCGGCGCGGTTGGCGGTGTTGTACCCGTAGCCGGCGCAGGTGTTGTAGATCCTGAGCTTGTCATGACACAGCCCGCCGAACAGGGTGTGCAGCGGCTGGTTCATCGATTTGCCGAGAAGGTCCCAAAGCGCGACGTCCACGGCGGAATTGCCGCGGATCTCCACCGAGCGCGAGGGATAGCCCTGGAACCGGCTGCCGACGCTGCTGAGCAGCGCGTGATGATGGGCGGTGACCTGCCGGGGATCCTTGCCCAGCAGATAGGGCGCGCAGGTCTCATGCAGATAAGCCTCGGTCGCCTCGGGATTGCGAAACGCCTCCCCGAGGCCGACCAGACCTTCGTCGGTCTCAATCCGTAGCCAGACGAAATTTCCGTAGGCGGCGACCCGGAACGTCTCGACGGCGGTGATTTTCAAGGCGGCTACTCCGCCGCCTTGGCGCCGCGGAAGGCCATCTCCATCGCCAAAAGATCGCGCGCAGCGGCCTGGATGGCGGGATGCAGGCTTTTGTCGAGATTGGAGAGCAGCGGCAGCATCGGCCCCATGTCGGCGATTCCTGACAAGGTAACGGCTTCGTGGAGCGTGCGGATCGCGTTGTGTTGTTCGCGCAGCGCCTCCAGCGGCTTCACCGCCGCCATCGCCTTGGCGGCGCCGGCGAAATCGCGGCGCTGCATCAGGCGCAGCAGATTCATCGAGATCGATGGGGCGATGCAGACGCAGCCGGCGGTGAATCCCGCCAGGTTGAAGCCTTCCAGATGGGGCAGGGCCGGCGGCTCGCCGAAGCCGCTGACCACGCGCTTGTGGTCGAAGCCCTTCAGGATCTCGGTCAGATAGGGATCGACATGATAGTCCGGTCGGGGAACAGCGTACTTGATCGCGACCAGCTCGCCGGCCTCGCCCATCCGCGCCAGCACGGACGGGGGCAGATAATCGGCGGTCTTGATGTAGATGACGACCGGCATCCCCGCGCGCTGCACGAAATCGCGGATGCCGATCTCCACCCCTTCCGGGGTCTGCGGGAACTGCATGGGCAGCACCATCGCGGTCGGGAACTTCATGCGCTTCAGGATCGCCGCTTCGTCCACCAGCTTGCCCCAGGCCGGGCCAACCGAGGGCAGCACCCATGTGTCGGCCCCGGACAAGGCGGCGAGGCCGCCCATCGTCTCTTCGAAGCGCGAGACCGGGAAGTTATGCAGGTTGGCGTTGCCGCCCCAGAGAATGGTCGACACTCCGCCCGCCTCGATATGGCGGAGCATGACGCCGGCGGCGTCGAAATTGACGGAGTAATCAGATTTCAGCGCCAGCGGCGGCACCGCCCAGACGGAACGAGCGATGATCTCCGGCGTCGGGAGCGTGGTCAACATGGCGGATTTCCTGGAAAATGGGTTTTCTTTACAAGTTTTAACAAATAAGCAGATCTTATTCCAGGTCTCGTTCCTGGCCTTGGAACACGCGATGCCGCGCGCTTTCGATGTGATTGACCATCGCCGCGCGGGCGGCCTCGGGGTTCTGCGAGTCTATCGCGCGGAAGATCGCGACATGTTCGTCCTGCACCAGACGCAGGCGATGCGCCGGGCGGGCGAGGGAGAGGTTGCGGGCGAGATTCATGCCGAACTCGATCTGCTGCTGCATCGAGATGCGGACGGAGACGAAGAAATGGTTCTTGGAGGCTTTGCAGATCGCCTGATGGAAGTTGTCGTCGGCGTCGACGCCCAACTCCCCGGTCACCAGACATTCCTCAAGCGCGGCAAGGCCGGCGCGCAGCGCCGCCAGATCTTCTTCGTCGCGCCGTTGCGCGGCAAGCGCGGCGGCCGCGCCTTCGACGACCACGCGGAATTCGAAACAGCGCTGGATGTCGGCGATGCTGCCGAGCGGGGCGAAGCGAAGCACGGCGTCGTCCGGCCGGCGCTTGACGTAACTGCCGGAGCCCTGGCGGGAGACGACCATGCCGTCGTCGCGCAATCGCGCCAGCGCCTCGCGCACCACAGGCCGCGAGGCGCCGAACATCCGGACCAGATCCGCTTCCGACGGCAAGCGGCTGTTGCCGGGAAACTCCCCGGTCACGATCCGCTCGAAGATCTTCTCGTAGACCTGGTCGCTGAGCTTCCAGTCCCGTGGATCGCTCTCGCTCATCAGGGATCAGCGACCGTGTTGTTTACGCCAGGCGGCGAAGATCTCCATCGTCTTGGGATCGGTGGGCGGATAGAGGCCGAAGATGCCCTGGCCGCCATCGACCTTCTCCAACACGAAATCTTCGAACACCGTCTGTTCGAACGCCTCATCCGCCACGGCTTCGGCGATGTCGGCGGGAATGACCACCACCCCTTCGCCGTCGCCGACCATGATGTCGCCTGGGAACACCGCGACGTCGCCGCAAGCGATCGGTTCATTCAAGGCGACTGCGTGATGATGGATCAGATTGGTGGGGGCGGACGGCGCGCTGTGATAGGCCGGGAAGGGCATCTCCGAGATTTCTGGTGAATCCCTGAAGCCGCCGTCGGTGACGATCCCGGCGACGCCGCGGCGCATCAGCCGGGTCAACAAGATGCCGCCGGCCGTGGCGGCGCGGCTGTCCTTGCGGCTGTCGATCACGAACACATGCCGGGCGGGCATTCCTCCACGCCCTTGCGCTGCGGGTGGCTGCGATCGGCGAACACGCCGAGATGATCCAGGTCCTCGCGCGCGGGAATGTAGCGCATCGTGTAGGCGGGGCCGACCATGCGCGGCGCTTTCGGGTTCATCAGATGGATGCCCTGGATGAACACGTTGCGGAAGCCGCGCTTGAACAGAACGGTGGTCAGCGTCGCGGTGCTGACGGCGGCCAGCTTGTCTCTGGCGGCGGCGGAAAATGCGTGACCCGCGTTGGTCGCGGCTGTGGTTGTCATGGACAACTCCTCCCTCTTGAGCAGGCAGCATCCGGACGGCGGCTGGAGATGTCAAGAATTGTTAAGTCTGGGGCCGCGCCTGGACTGCGCGCGCGCGATGTTTCGCCCAGCCGGCGGCGCGGAGATCGCAGGCCGGACAGTCCCCGCAGCCATGGCCCCAGTCATGCCGAAGCTCGCGCACGCCCTTGTAGCAACTGTGGCTTTCCCAACGAATCAGCTCGACCAGATCATGGCCGCCCAACTCCTGCGTCAGGTCCCAGGTCTGGGCCTTATCGAGCCACATCAGCGGGGTATGGATGACGACGCGGCGGTCCATGCCCAGCGTCAGCGCCACTTGCAGGGCTTTCAGCGTGTCGTCCCGGCAGTCGGGGTAACCGCTGTAGTCAGTCTCGCACATGCCGCCGACGAGATGCTTCAACCCGCGGCGATAGGCGATCGCGCCGGCGTAGGTGAAGAACAGCAAATTTCGGCCGGGCACGAAGGTGCTGGGCAGGCCGCTCTCCGTCATCATGATCTCGGTGTCTCGGGTCAGGGCGGTTTCGCTGATCGCCTCAAGCCCGGCCAAATCGACCATATGATCCTCGCCCAGCCTGTCCCGCCAACTGGGTTTCAGGGTGGAGATCTGAGCGCGCAGCACGCGACGGCAGGCGAGTTCGACCCGATGGCGTTGGCCATAATCGAATCCCAACGTCTCGACGCGCTCGAAGCGGTCCAACGCCCAGGCCAAGCAAACGGCGGAATCCTGTCCGCCGGACAGAAGCACGAGGGCGCCGTCGGGCGCGCTAAGATCAGAGGCTGTCATGCGACATGATTGCAATCGCGGTCGCCGAGGTCCAGCGTCATGCGCCGTTCAGACGCCAGGGCGGCCGCGCCGGGCTTGTTGACGGCGCGGCGCTGGGCTAAGCCGAAACCCCATCGTCGAAGGAGCCGCGCCGTGCCTGAACAGATCGCCTGCTACTACTCGCTCTCGTCGCCCTGGGCCTATTTCGGCGGTCCTCAGTTCGTCGCGCTGGCTGAGGCGCATGGCGCCAAGATCGCGCTCAAGCCTTTCGACTTCATGGAGGTCGTGCCGCAGAACGGGGGGATCCCGCTGCGCACGCGTCCGCAGGCCCGGCAGGATTATCACGCGGTTGAGTTGGATCGCTGGCGCAAGCATCTGGGGATGCCGCTCAATCTGAAGCCGAAATTCTATCCCACCAACAACAAGCCGGCTGGCCATATGGTGATCGCCGCGCAGGCCTGGGGCCTCGACGCGCAGAGCCTCAGCCACGCGATCCTGAAGGCGTTGTGGGCGGAGGAGCGGGACATCGCCGACCCCGCGACCCGGATCGCGATCGCCGAGTCACTGGGCATGGACGGCAAGGCGCTGCAGGCGGCGGAGACCAGCGACGTGGTGATCGGCCAATATCAGGCGAACACGCGCGAGGCCCTGGCGCAGGGCGTTTTCGGCGCGCCCAGCTATGTCTGGCGCGGGACGATCTATTGGGGCCAGGACCGGCTCGCCTTCCTCGACCGCGCCATGACCGAGGCGGGCGCATGACCGATCTCGTCGGCAAGACCGCGCTGATCACCGACGGCGCGGGACAGATCGGATCCGCCATCGGCGACGCGCTGACCGCCGCTGGCGCGCGCGTGCTGCGTCATGGCCCTGGCGCCGATCTTGCCGCCGATTTAGCGGACCGAGGTCAGATCGAGGCGATGATGCGGACGGCGGGGCCGGTCGACATCCTCGTGAACGTCGCCTGCCCGCAGCATATCGCGCCGGTGACCGAATTTCCGCCGGCGCAATGGGATCATATTCTGGCGGTCGGGCTGACCGCCGCCTTTCATACGACGCGCCTGGCTTTGCCGGGCATGCTTGAGCGCGGTTGGGGCCGCATTGTGAACATGTCTTCCGTACAGGGTTTGGTGGCGAGCATGGACAAGTCCGCGTATGTGGCGGCGAAGCACGGCTTGATCGGCTTCACCAAGGCGGTGGCGCTGGAGACCGCCGGCAAGGGCGTGACCGCAAACGCCTTCTGCCCGGGCTGGACCGGCACGGACGGCACCAAGGCGCAGGCTGCGATCCGCGCCGACCGCACGGGCGTGACGCCGGAACAGGCGCTTCAGGACATGCTGACCGAGAAGCAGCCGTCAGGCCAATGGGTCTCGATCAAGGCGCTCGGCGGGCTGGTCGTGTTCCTGTGCGGCGAGCATGCGGCGCAGATCACTGGCGCGGCCCTGCCTGTCGATGGCGGGTGGGTCGCCCAATGAGCGCGGCGCTGCAGATCGCCGTCGACATTGGCGGCACCTTCACGGATCTGGTGCTGGAGGAGGGCGAGCGCCGCCTGACCCGCAAGGTGCTGACCACGCCGACCGAACCCGAAAAAGGCGTGATGGACGGCCTCGCCCTGCTGCTGGCCGAGGCGGATCGGAAACTGTCCGACGTCGCTGTGTTCGTGCACGGCACGACGCTGGCGACCAATGCGATTCTGGAGCGCAAAGGCGCCAAGACCGCGCTGATCGCGACCGAAGGCTTCCGCGACGTGCTCGAGATCGCCTATGAGAGCCGTTACGACCAGTATGACATCTCCATCGAAAAGCCGGTCTCCCTCACCCCGCGTCACCTGCGCCTGACCGTCCCGGAACGCATGGACGCGCAGGGCAATGTCCGCGCGCCCCTGGATGAGGCCGCCGTGCGCGCGCTGATTCCGACCTTGAAGGATCTTGAGGTCAGCGCGGTCGCCGTCTGCTTCCTGCACGCCTACGCCAACTCCGCGCATGAATTGCGGGTGCGCGCGCTGCTGTCGGAGGCCATGCCTGAGCTTTCGATCAGCCTGTCCTGCGAGGTTTGTCCTGAAATCCGCGAGTATGAGCGGACTTCCACGACCGTCGCCAACGCCTACGTCCAGCCACTGATGGGGCGCTATCTGCGCCGGCTGGAGGCGATGCTGAAAGACGGCGGCTACCAGGGGCCGGTCTATCTGATGACGTCCGGCGGCGGCCTCACCACGATCGACGTCGCCGCGCGGCTGCCGATCCGTCTGGTCGAATCAGGCCCGGCCGGCGGCGCGATCCTCGCAGCTCATATCGCGGGGCTGACCGGGGAAGACAAGCTTCTGTCCTTCGACATGGGCGGCACGACGGCGAAGATCTGCCTGATCGAACGCGGCCAACCCCAGATGTCGCGCAGCTTCGAGGTCGACCGCGCCGCGCGTTTCCTCAAGGGCTCGGGACTGCCCCTGCGCATCCCCGTGATCGAGATGGTGGAGATCGGGGCCGGCGGCGGCTCGATCGCCCGCATTGACGCGCTGGGGTCGATCGCCGTGGGTCCGGACAGCGCGGGTTCCGAACCAGGGCCGGCCTGCTATGGCCGTGGCGGCGAGCAGCCGACCGTGACCGACGCGGACCTGACCCTGGGGCGGATCGACGCCAGCCGGTTCGCGGCCGGCAGCCTTGGCCTGCGGCAGGATCTGGCGCTGGACGCGCTCAGCCGGAAAATTGGCGACGCCTTGGCCGTCTCTCCGGAGATCGCGGCGCTGGGCGTGTCGGAGATGATCGATGAGACCATGAGCAACGCAGCCCGCGTCCACGCGGTCGAGCGCGGCAAGGCGATCTCCGACCACAGCATGGTCGCCTTCGGCGGCGCGGCCCCGCTGCATGCGGCGCGGTTGGCGGAGAAACTGGCGATCGCCCGCGTGATCATTCCGCCCAACGCCGGCGTCGGATCTGCGGTCGGATTTCTGCGCGCGCCGGTCGCCTATGAGGTGACCCGCAGCCGCTACATGCGGCTCGACAAGTTCGACGCGACTCCCGCAGAGGCGCTGCTGGCGGACATGGTCGCGGAGGCCGAGGCCGTGGTGCGCGCGGGCGCAGGCGGCCGTCCCGTGCTGGTTCGGCGCGCCGCCTTCATGCGCTATGTCGGGCAGGGCCATGAACTCTTGATCGCGCTGGCGGACGGCCCGGTCACGGCGGAAAGCGCGGCGGCGCTGCGCGAAGGCTTCGAGGCGGAGTATGCGCAGCAATTCGCCCGCTTCATCCCCGGCGCCGCGATCGAGATCCTGAGTTGGTCAGTAGTCGCGACCACGCCCAAGCTGACGGCCGAGCCGCCGCCGAAGCCCGCGCCGCGCGTCATCGCCCCGTCCCAGAAGAAGCGCGCGGTGATGGACGCCTCCACTGGCAAGCCGATCGACATGCCGGTTTACTGGCGATTTGACCTGCAGCCCGGAGACCGCTTGTCCGGACCGGCGGTGATCGCCGAAGATGAGACCACGACCATCGTCACCGCCCGGTTCGACGCCCATATCGACGCTGTCGGCTGCATCGTCCTCGAACGCAAAGGCTGAGGAGCCCGCCCATGTCAGATCTCGGTCAGATTCATCGGCAGATCATGTGGAACCGCCTGATCGCGGTGGTGGAGGAGCAGGCGCAGGTGCTGTTGCGCACGGCCTTCTCGACGATCGTGCGGGAATGCGGCGATCTTTCCGCCGGAGTGTTCGATCTAAAGGGGCGGATGCTGGCCCAGGCGGTGACCGGTACGCCCGGCCACGTCAACTCCATGGCGGAGTCGGTGAAGCATTTCCTGCGCTATTTCCCGATCGAGACCATGCAGGAGGGCGACGCCTACATCACCAACGATCCCTGGATGGGCACTGGTCATCTGAATGATTTCGTGGTGACGACTCCCGCCTTCCATGAAGGCAAGCTGGTCGCGCTGTTCTCCTGCACCAGCCACCTGATGGATATCGGCGGCATCGGCTTTGGGCCGGACGCGACCGACGTGTTCATGGAAGGCCTGTCGATCCCGATGCTGAAGCTGGTCGATCGCGGCCAGATGAATCAGACCTTGATGGCGATGATCCGCGCCAACACCCGCACCCCGGTCGACACCGAGGGGGATGTTTTCTCGCTGGCCGCCTGCAACGACGTCGGCGCGAAACGGCTGTCCGAGATGATGGCGGAGTTCAAGCTGACCGACCTGACCGAGCTGGCAGAACATATCATCGCCGCCTCCAACCGGGCCGTGATGGCGGAGATCGCAGCGCTGCCAAAGGGCGAGTGGACCAATTCAATGCGGGTCGACGGCTTTGAATCGCCTGTTGATCTGGTCGCCAAGCTGACCGTTTCGGACCAGGGAATTCATGTCGATTACGCCGGAACGTCGCCGCCCTCGAAGTTTGGGGTGAACGTGCCGATGGCCTACACCACGGCCTACACCGTCTTCGGGCTTGGCTGCGTGGTCGCGTCGAACATCCCGAACAACGCCGGCTCGCTGGCGCCTTTGACCGTCTCGGCCCCGCCGAACTGCATCCTGAACGCGCCGCGCCCCTCGCCAGTGGCGTCCCGTCATGTGACCGGCCAGATGCTGCCGGACGTGGTTTTCGGCTGCCTGCGCCAGATCATCCCCGACCGCGTGCCGGCCGAGGGCACCTCCTGCCTCTGGAACCTGAACGTGCGCGGCCCGGTCGCGGAGGCGACCGGCGACCAGTACGGCTTCACCATGGCGATCACCACCAACGGCGGCACCGGCGCGCGCCCGACCAAGGACGGCCTGTCCGCCACCGCCTATCCTAGCGGCGTGAAAGGCACGCCGGTCGAGATCGTCGAATCCATGCTGCCGCTGATCTTCTGGCGCAAGGAACTGCGGCGGGACAGCGGCGGCGCGGGCGCCACGCGCGGCGGCCTGGGCCAGACGATCGAGCTGGAGAGCACGGCCGGCCTGCCGTTCGAACTGCTGGCCGCCTTCGATCGCATCGAGCATCCCCCGCGCGGCCGCGACGGCGGTTCGGACGGCGCGGCCGGAAAGGTCGGCCTCAGCTCCGGCAAGGCGCTGCGCGGCAAGGGCATCCAGACCATCCCGCCCGGCGAACGCCTGGTGGTCCTCACTCCTGGTGGGGCCGGCATCGGCGATCCGGCCAAGCGGGACCCCAAGCATCTGGCGGAGGATGTGCGCGACGGGATGGTGTCGCCGGAAGCCGCCGCCAACGATTATCGCGGACCCCGCCAAGCTGCTGAATAACGCAAGGGAGACACAGCCATGAGCCTGTTGATCAAGGACGCGACGGTCATCACGGTCGATTCCGGCCGGACGATCCATCAGTCAGGCGCTGTCTATGTCGAAGGCAAATGGATCGTCGACATCGGCCCCTCCGAGGATGTCTCCGCGCGCCACCCGAACGCCAGGCGGGTGATCGACGGGCGCGGCAAAGTGGTGGCGCCCGGATTCGTCAACATCCACTCCCATGTCGGCTACACGGTGTTTCGCGGGCGGTCCGAGGATGCTGGCTTCAAGGCGCCGACCGGGCTCTATTTCCCGATGTCCACGATCCTGGCTCCGGCGGAGCGGGCGGACATCGGAGCGCTGACCTATCTGGAGCTGCTGCGCAGCGGCTGCACGACCACGATGGAGCTGGAGGAGGACGTCGAAAGCCTTGCGCCCTTCGTCGAGAAGCTGGGCACGCGCAGCGCGATGGGGGAGCTGATCGGCGACGCCGACCCCGATCGGATGATCAAGGACGAATTCGTCTTCAACGCGTCGGACAACGAGGCTCAGTTGAAGCGCGCCAAGGGCTTCGTGGAGCGTTGGCACGGTCGCGGCGACGGGCGGATCAGCGCGATCCTGGCCCCTAACATGACCATCAGCTCCTCCGCCGAACAACTGCGCCAGGTGCGCGCGATCGCGGATAAGCATG
>JBMLRS010000111.1:0-1432 GCA_049240905.1 Elsteraceae bacterium | reverse complement strand
ACAATGTTGCCCAGCAGCTGCGTGTCCACGACGCGCCGCCGCCGCAAGGCGCCGGCGAGATCGAGAAGGCGCTCATCCGCATCAACGAGCAGGTGTCCTTCGGGCGCATGACCGTGCCGAAAGCCGCCGATCAGTTCGTCGCGGAAGTGAAAGCGGCGCTGCTGAAGTGACCGCCCTGGCCGAAAGCGGCGCGCTCGGCTCTCTCGGGCGCGCCCGTCGGCGGATGTCGGACGGTTTGGCCGGCTATCTGTTTCTGGCCCCCTGGTTGGCGGGTTTCTTTCTGCTGACCCTGGGGCCGACCCTGGCCTCGCTCTATTTGTCCTTCACCCGCTACGATCTGCTGAACGATCCGGTCTGGGTCGGCCTGCGCAATTACGAGCGCATGACCATCGACCCGCGCTTCCAGTCGGCGGTGCAGGTGACGCTGACCTATGTGCTTTGGGCGGTGCCGCTGAAGCTGATGTTCGCGCTGGCCTTGGCCATGATCCTGGACAAGGGCATCCGCGGCCTCACTGTCTATCGCGCGATCTTCTTCCTGCCCTCGCTCTTGGGCGGATCGGTCGCGATCGCCGTGCTCTGGCGCCAGATCTTCGGCGCGGACGGGATGGTGAACAAGTTTCTGGGCCTGTTCGGCCTGGGCGGGACCAGCTGGATCTCCGATCCCGACACGGCGCTGGGCGCTCTGATCGTGCTGGGCGTCTGGCAGTTCGGCTCCCCCATGATCGTGTTCCTGGCCGGCCTGCGCCAGATCCCGACGGACATGTATGAGGCCGCGCAGATGGACGGGGCCGGGAAGGTCCGCGTGTTCTTCCGCATCACCCTGCCGCTGCTGACGCCGGTGATCTTCTTCAATCTGGTCTTGCAGACCATCAACGCCTTCAAGGCCTTCACCCCGGCCTACATCGTCTCCGGCGGCACGGGCGGGCCGATCGACTCCACCTTGTTCTACACCGTCTATCTCTATCAGGAGGCGTTCGGCTTCTTCCGCATGGGCTACGCCGCCGCCATGGCCTGGGCGCTGCTGGTCGCGATCGGCTTCTTCACCGCCCTGCAGTTCATGTCCGCCAAGCTCTGGGTGCATTATGAGGAATAGCCCCGCCAGGCGCCTGGCGCTCCATGGCGTGCTCGCGCTGGCCAGCCTCGCCATGATCTATCCCGTGCTCTGGATGATCGGCAGCTCCTTCAAGCCGGATGAGCGGATCTTCACGGAGATGGCGCCGCTCCCGAGCAGCCTCGACCCCTTCAACTACGTTAATGGCTGGACCGCCCTGCCGGTCTCCTTCGACCGTTTTTTCCTCAATTCCTTCCTGGTCGCGGGCTTGGCGGTGTTGGGCAATCTCCTGGCCTGTTCGGTTGCGGGATACGCTTTCGCGCGGCTGAATTTCCCGCTGAAGAAACTCTGGTTCGCGCTGATGATGGGCACGCTGATGCT
>JBMLRS010000110.1:0-10077 GCA_049240905.1 Elsteraceae bacterium | reverse complement strand
CGGCCCAAGGCGCCCCGGCCAGGGTGTAGGTGTCCTGGGGATCGACCGCAGGGATCAGCTGGTAGGGCAGGAGAATGGAGTTCTCCGCGCTCATGAACTCCACATTGGCCGACCATCCGGTCGCCACCACCGCCCGCTCAAGCAGCATCGCTTCGAACATCGGCAACCCGAAGCCCTCGGATCGATGAGTCGAGAGCAGCGCGTCGCAGGTCGAGATCAGCTCCAGGGCGTCCCTGCGCGCCAGGCTTTCGGTCAGAAGCGTGACGTTGTCGGCTCCGGCGATCGCGTCGCGCACGGCTTGCGCGCCGGGGGGATAGGCTTCGCCTTGGCTCATCTTCACAATCAGGTGGGCGTCGGGATCCGCGCCGAAGGCCTCGCGGAAGGCGGCGATCGCGGCCAGAGGGTTCTTTCTGGCGAAGCTGGAGCCCATGTCGAACATGGTGAGCACGGTGAAGGGCCCCGAGCGCGGCGCGCGGGACGGCGGGGCGGCCAACAGATCGTCCGCCGGGGTGGGCGGCACGACATGGACCGGGCAGCTGGCGCGGGCCCGGATGTCCCGCGCCATGAACTCGCTGGAGACCCAGATCTCATGGGTGCGGCCGAAGCCGTGCCGCCAGTCCGCCGGCAGCGTCTCCAACTCCCAGGACCAGTGGGCGATCAGATAGCGGTCCTTCACGCGCGTGCGGCCGAGATGGGTCAGGGCCAAGGGCAGGAACGGCGCGTTGATGACGATGACCATCGCGCCGGGATCGCTTCCTGCGGTCGGTTCCGGCGCTGCGCGCGGCGGCTCGCCGGGGCTGCTGAGGAAAGCGGGCGCAAGATCGAAGGTTCGCACCGCGCAGCCGAAGCTCTCAAACCGGCGCGCCAACCCCAGCGCCGATTGGGCGAGCCCGGATCGCGCGCTGACCACACCAGCGACGGTGACCGTCGAGAAGTCGCGCGGCGCGTTGGGCGACGGACGGGGGGCCAGGAGGTCGGTGGCGAAAAACAGCGACCCGCGGCGCAGATCGCGAGGCAACAGCCGCCAGAGACGATGGAGAAATCGTTTCATGCGTCGGATTCAGCGACGGCGGCGCGACGAAAGGGGGTTGAGATGGTGGCGACAGTCTGGCAAATCAGCGATCCCGCGACGCGGCTTTCGGGCGCGTCGCGCCGATGTGGGGACGGTTTACGCGGCGCGGCCTCGCCGTTCAAGCCGCGCCATAATTTCTCCATATTTGGCGCTCTATCCAGCGGTCCCGGTCGGGGCGCGGGGTTCGACCGCAAGTCCCGCTTCGCCGAAATCACTGAGGTCTGGCCTTTGTGAGGCGAGGGTGTTAGAATCACTGTACACCTAAAATATAACGTAAAATCCGACGTCTTGGACACGAACGATGCTATTTAGTAGGAATCCGATGATGCATCGCGCGATGAGCGATGAAATCGCCAGCGTGATCAAGCGCTTCCGGACGATATTTCTCGGTATTTTCGCCCTCAGTTTCTTCATCAATCTCTGTTTGTTGACCTCGCCTTTCTACATGCTCCAGGTCTATGACCGGGTGCTGGGAAGCCGGAGCGAGGCGACGCTGATCATGATCAGCGTTCTGGCGATCGTGATCATCGTCGTTTACGGCTTTCTCGAGATGCTGCGGTCGCGCATTCTGGTGCGCGTCGGCGTCGCTTTCGACGAGATGCTGTCTCCGCGCGTCTTCCACGCCGTCTTCCGCCACTCCCTGCGGACCCCCAAGGCGGGCATTCAGTCAGCCCAACTGCAATCCGCCCAGCCCTTGCGCGACCTCGACAGCGTCCGCACGCTGATGACAGGGCCGGGCCTGTTCGCGGTGGCCGACGCGCCTTGGGTGCCGATCTCGATCGGTCTGCTGTTCATCCTACATCCCTGGTACGGCTATTACGGGATCATTGTTTGTCTGGTGATGTTCGCGCTTGGCGTGTCGCAGGAGTTTGGGACGCGCAAGGAGATCATCGCGGCGACCACTCATACGATCATGGCCATGCGGTTCGTCGACGTGAATCTGCGCAACGGCGAGGCGGTCGAGGCGATGGGCATGTCGGGCGGGATGTACAAGCGCTGGGAGGAGAAGCATGACGCCGCGATGCGGTTGCAGTCTTCCGCCAGCGATTGGGCGGGCTGGATCGTGGCCTCGTCAAAGTTCTGGCAGGCGACGATGCAGATCTTCAGCCTGGGCATCGGCGCCTATCTGGTGCTTGAGAACCAGATGACCCCAGGCGGCATGATCGCGGCGTCCGTGATTCTCGGCAAAGGCGTGGGACCGATCAGCGTCGCCGTCGGCACCTGGCCGCAGTTCGTCAACGCGCGCTCCGCCTATGGTCGACTGATTCAGCTGTTGTCCGCCAACCCGATCGAGCCGCGCCGCATGAGCCTGCCGGCTCCCAGCGGCGGCTTGTCGGTGGAGCAGCTGTTCGTGGCGCCGCCGGGCGCTCAGGTGCCGGTCGTGCGCAATGTCTCTTTCGAACTGAAGCCCGGCGAGATGCTGGGCGTGATCGGTCCGAGCGCGGCCGGCAAATCCACGCTGGTCCGCGCGATCCTTGGGGTGTGGCAGGCGCAGGCCGGCTCCGTCCGGCTCGACGGCGCCGCCCTGATTCATTGGAACCGCGACGAGCTCGGCTCCTACATCGGCTATCTGCCGCAGGACGTGGAGCTGTTCGACGGCACCGTCGCGGAGAACATCGCCCGCATGGGCGAAGTGGACGCGGAAGCCGTGGTGCGCGCGGCCAAGACCGCCGGCGTGCATGACATGATCCTGGGATTGCCGAACGGCTATGACACCCATCTGGGGGACGGCGGGGCGACCTTGTCCGGCGGCCAGAGGCAGCGCATCGGCCTAGCGCGCGCGCTCTATGGCGATCCTGTCTTGATCGTTCTGGACGAGCCCAACTCCAACCTCGATCAAGCGGGCGAGTACGCCCTGTCGGTCGCGATGGACGAGTTGCGCAAGCGCGGCTGCACCACGATCGTCGTGACTCATCGGGTCAACGTGCTCTCCAGCATGCACAAGATCCTGGTGATGAACAACGGCATGGTCGAAAAGCTGGGGCCTTGCGAGGAGGTTCTGGCCTCCTACATGCGGCCCGTCGCCGTTCCCGGCGGCGCTCCGCCGGCCGCGCCCCCGCCCCCGGCCGCACCCCCGCCCACGCTCGCCAGCGGCGGGCCGGCGTAAGAATTTGGCGCGATAGAGGTTTATGATGGTCGACACCACGGCAACGACTCGCGCGCTTGCGGCTCCTCACACGGAGAAGCCGCCGCCGAACAATCCATGGCCCACCCTGATGGTGGCGGCCGCCATCGTCGCGGTCTGCTTCGGCCTCGGCGCGATCTGGTTGAGCACCGCGCCGCTTGACAGCGCGACGGTCGCGTCCGGCGTGGTCGCGGTCGAGAGCAACCGACGCACGATCCAGCATCTCGAAGGCGGCATCGTGCGGGAGATCCTGGTCAAGGACGGCCAGTTGGTGAATGAGGGCGACGTGCTGTTGCGGCTAGACCCTATCCGCGCCCGCACGCAGATGAACGTGATTCAGAACGAGATGGACTCGCTGCTCGCGGTCGAAGCCCGGCTCATCGCCGAGCAGAACGGGAGCCAGCGGATCACCTTCCCGCCCGAGCTGATGGCGCGCAAGGGCGAGCCGATCCTGGAAAGCGTCAAGCGCACGCAGGAAATCATTTTCGCGGCGCGCAAGGAAGCGCTGGACGGGCAGAAATCGATCCTTCAGCAGCGCATCAATCAGCTGAACGAACAGATAGGCGGACTCCGCTCGCTTGAGCAATCGAAGCGGCAGCAGAATCTCCTGATTCGCGACGAACTGGACGGGTTGAAAGGGTTGCTCGAAGAAGGCCATGTGACCAAGAGCCGGGTTCTGGCGCTCCAGCGCGAGGAGTCACGCCTGCAAGGCGAGACCGGTGAGCATCTTTCGTCGATCGTGCGCACGCAGCAGGCGGCGAACGAGGCGCGGCTGCAGTTGCTGCAGTCCGAGAAGGCCCGGCAAGAGGAGATCGCGTCCCAGCTTCGCGACGTGCAGAGCAAGATTCTTGAGCAGCGTGAGCGCGTCGTCGCGGCGCATGACGTGCTGGCGCGGGTCAACGTCACCGCCCCGGTTTCGGGCGCTGTCCTTGGCCTGACCGCCTTCACGATCGGCGGGGTTATCCAGCCGGGCGCCGTGATTATGAGCATCGTGCCGCAAAATGATCCCCTGGTCGTCGAAGCGCAGGTCAACGCGCAGGACGCGTCCCTGTTGAAGATCGGCCAGATCGCCTCCCTGCATATTGTCGGCGCGGAGGCCCGGGTGCTGCCGTCGATCGAAGGCGTGCTGATCTCGATCTCCGCCGATCGCCAGGTGGATCAGCGCACCGGCGCCAGCGTGTTCATGGCGAAGATCGAAATTCCGGTCGAGGAGCTGAAGCGGCTGGCCCCCTTCAAGCTGTCGGCTGGATTGCCGATTGAAGTGCTGATCAAGCGGGGCGAACGCACGGCGCTGGATTACCTGGTTCAGCCGCTCACCGACCGTCTCAACCGCGCTTTCCGGGAATTCTGACGATGGCTTACGGAACGTTGCGGGTCGGGGTCGCCGCCGCCGCCTGCTTGTGGGCCGCCGCTCAGCCGGTGGGGGCGCAGACCTTCGTGGAGACGCTGGTCAACACCTACACCAACAATCCTCAGATCGAGGCCGAACGGGCGCGCCAGCGCTCGAACGACGAGGACGTCGCGCGCGCGCGGGGCGGATGGCGGCCGACGGTCACCTTCTATGGCGAGGGCGGACGTGGGCGCGACGAGCAGCGCCAGCGCGCCGCCAACGGCACGACCCTCCGGAACTCCTTCTATCGCGACCCCGCGCAAGCCCGCATCATCCTGCAGCAGAATATCTATGACGGCGGGCGGACCATCGCCGACGTCGAGCGGTCGGAGCAGACCGTGATGCGCGGCCGCGAGGTGCTGAATGCGACCGAGCAGCAGGCGCTGCTTGATGGGATCAACGCCCATCTGGACGTCTATCGCGATTTGCAGATCCGCGGCTTCATCAATGATTTGGTGGTCGCCTTGCAGCGGCAACAGCGCGGGATCATGGCGCGCAGGGCGGTCGGCGACGCCACCACCACCGACGCGGCGCAGGCGGAAGCCCGCGTGGCGCGCGGCATCTCCGATCGGCAGTTCATCGACGGCAATCTGGAGGCGTCGCGCTCCGCCTATCAGCGCGTCACCGGCGCGCCGGCGACTGAAAACATCGAGGACGCGCCCTATCCGACGCAATTGCCTCTCCAGTTGGTCGACGCCGAGCGCAGCGTGAACGACAATCCCAGCTTGCGGGCGGCGCTCTATCTCGAGCGAGTGGCGGAGGCGGACATCGACGCGGCGGGCAGCGGCTTGCGCCCGAACCTGGGTTTGCGCGCCAGTTGGAACCGTTACCAGCAGCAGGACTCGCCAACCTTGGGACGGGATGTCGGCGAAGTGGCGCTGACCTTGAACATGCCGCTCTATGAAGGCGGCGTGGCGGCGGCGCGTGTGCGCGAAGCCAAGCAGATCGCCGCGCAACGCCGAATGGAGACCGAAGCGACCCGGCGTCAGGTGATCGATCAGATCCGCCGTACCTGGGAAGCATTGGCGTCGGCGCGCGCGCGCGTCGAATCCACCCAGGTGCAGATCCGCGCCTCCGAAGTGGCGGTTCGCGGCCTGGAGCAGGAGGTGCGCGTCGGCACGCGCACGGTGTCCGACCTGCTGAACGCCGAGCAGGATTTCCTGGACGCGCGCAGCGGCTACATCCGCGCTAAGCGCGACGCGATCGGCGCGGCCTATCAGCTCTTGAGCGCCGTCGGCCGCCTGACGGTCGATGAGTTGCAGATACCCGTGGAACGCTACGACCCCGCCGCTTATTATGCAAAAACGAATTGGCGGTTCTTCGGCACCGGGATTGAACAAGAAACACCGAACACGCCGGTAAGATAGCGGAATAAACACATTGGCTTCGGGATCTACGGAACAGCCGCGCCGCGCCCTGATCTTTGGCGTTGGCGGACAGGACGGCGCTTACCTTGCGAGTTTGTTGGTCGCCAAAGGATATGAGGTGCATGGCACGTCGCGCGACAGCGACGTCTCCCTGTTCTCCAATCTCGTGGCGCTGGGCGTGCGCGCGCAGGTGCGCGCTCACTCCGTGGTGCTGACCGATTTTCGTAGCGTGATCCAGGTGATCGACCGCATCCGCCCGCAGGAGATCTACAACCTCGCCAGTCAATCGTCGGTCGCGCTTTCGTTCAATCAGCCGGTCGACACGTTCGACAGCATGATTCATGCGAACGTGAATATTCTGGAGGCGCTGCGCTTTCTGAAGCTCGACTGCCGCTACTACAACGCCTCCTCAAGCGAGATGTTCGGCGACACGACGCTGGAGGGCGCGACCGAAACCACGCAGTTTCATCCGCGCAGCCCTTACGGCGTCGGCAAATCCGCGGCCTATTGGATCGTCGCCAACTATCGCGAGGCCTATGGGCTGTTCTGCTGCTCGGGCATCCTGTTCAACCATGAGAGCCCGTTGCGTCCCGCGCGCTTCGTCACGCAGAAGATCGTGCGCAGCGCGGTGGCGATCGCGCAAGGCCGCGAGACCCATCTGACGCTCGGGAATCTTGAGATCGCGCGCGATTGGGGCTGGGCGCCCGAATATGTCGACGCCATGTGGCGCATGTTGCAGCAGGACAGCCCCGCCGACTATGTGATCGCCACTGGCCGGATGGCGCCCCTGCGGGAGTTCGTGGCGCGCGCGTTCGAGCGGGTCGGGCTTGATTGGAAAGCGTATGTGTCGGCCGACGCTTCTTTCGGGCGACCGTCGGACATCGCCGTGAGCGTCGGCAATCCGGCGCGCGCTGCAAAAGAACTGAACTGGCGCGCGGAGACCGATGTTCTTGGCGTTGTTGATCGTCTGGTCGACGCAGAACTAGCGGCGCTCGCCACAAAGAAGTAAGAAGCCGGGTTTCAAGCGGAATAAGGAACAGGATTTCATGAAGCGAGCGTTGATAACGGGCGTCACCGGACAGGATGGCTCCTATCTGGCGGAGCTTTTGCTGGCGAAGGGCTACCAAGTGTTCGGCATGATTCGCCGAGCCAGCTCCTTCAACACCGGGCGCATCGATCATTTGATGGATCACGCCAACTTCAAGCTGTCCTACGGCGATCTCTCCGACGGCACGGCCTTGCGCCGCATTCTCGAGAAGGTTCGTCCGCAGGAGGTCTATAACCTCGGCGCGCAGAGCCATGTGAAGGTTTCCTTCGACGTGCCGGAATACAGCGCCGACGTCGTCGGCCTCGGCGCGCTCCGCCTGTTCGAGGCGATCCGCGATTACATGGAGATGGAGAAGGAGACCGTCCGGGTCTATCAGGCCGGCTCCTCCGAGATGTACGGCGCCGCCAAGCCGCCGCAGTCCGAGGACACCGCTTTCTATCCGCGCAGCCCCTACGCCGTCGCCAAGGTGTCGGCCCACTGGTACGGCGTGAACTACCGCGAAGCCTATGGGATGTTCATCACCAACGGCATCCTGTTCAACCACGAAAGCCCGCGCCGCGGCGAGACCTTCGTGACCCGCAAGATCACCCGCGCGGTCGGCCGCATCAAGCATGGCCTGCAGGACAAGCTGTTCCTCGGCAATCTGGACGCCAAGCGCGACTGGGGCTTCGCCGGCGACTATGTCGAGGCGATGTGGCGCATGCTGCAGCACAAGGAGCCGGGCGATTTCGTCGTGGCGACCGGCGAGGCCTATTCGGTGAAGGAGTTCCTTGAGCTGTCCTTCGGCCGCGTCGGGCTCGATTGGCAGAAATACGTCGAAATCGATCCGCGCTACTTCCGGCCGACCGAAGTGGACTTCCTGCAGGGCGATCCGAGCAAGGCCAAGGCCGCGCTGGGCTGGGAGCCGAAGGTCTCCTTCAAGGAGCTGGTCGGCATGATGGTGGATCACGACCTCGATTTGGCGGCGCGCGAGCGCACGCTGAAGGACGCCGGGTTCAGCGCCGTCCAGAACTGAGGCCTCGGGCTTCGTGACGATCTGGATCGACGTCGAAGATCTCTTCGACTACGCGCGAGAGAATTCACGACCCAGCGGCATCCAGCGGCTCTCGTTCGAACTCTACCGCGCGCTTATTGCGGCGCGCGGCGAGAGCGGCGTGCGGTTCTGCCGGCACTCCCGGTTCGGCGAGACCCTTGTCGTCGTTCCCTGGTCGGAACTGCAGGCGCTCTACGCCCGTTTGGTCGAAGACAAGCCGTCGGCGGGGCCCAAGCCGGCCCAGCTCGCCGACGCGCCCTTGCCGGCGAGAGGCCCCTTGCGCCGGATGGTCGGTCGTCTTCCTGGGCGAGTCCGCGCGCCGCTGGCGCAGTCCCGACATCATCTGACGGCGGGCGTCCGCTTCGGGCTCGAGGCGCTCCGCGCGCTGTTCCGTCCGGAGCGTCCGGCCGCGCCGGCCCGACGCGAAGAAGCCGCGGGCGACGAGGGGGTCGGCCAGGACATCCGCGCTCTGGCGCAGCCGGGCGACATCCTCCTCGTCCTCGGCTCGCCCTGGTTCCGCGCCGATTACGGGAGCTTCGTGGCCGGGCTGAAGGCGGCGACCGGCCTGAAGTTCGGGCTGCTGATCTACGACATCATCCCGATCATTCATCCGGAATGGTGCGATCGCTATCTTGTGCGCTTGTTCACGGAGTGGTTCGTCTCCACCGTGCCGCACGCCGACGCGTTGTTTTCGATCTCCGAAGCGACCGCCGTGGACGTGACGCGGTGGGCGGAGCGCGAGCCGATCGCGCTTAGGGCCCCGGTCAAGCCGATTCCGATCGGCACCGGCTTCTCCGAGACCAAGCCGGCGACGCCGGACGCGCCGCTTCCGTCCGGGCTTGTCGCCGGCGGGTACGCGCTGCTGGTGTCGACGATCGAGGCGCGCAAGAACCACCTGCTGGCCTTCCGGATCTGGCGCCGTCTTCTCGCCGCCAATCCGCCGGACAAGGTGCCTGTCCTAGTGTTCGCCGGTCGGGTCGGTTGGCTGGTCTCCGACCTGATGCAGCAGATCGCCAACGCGAACCATCTGGGCGGCAAGCTGGTCGTGGTCGGCGAACTCGACGACGCGACCTTGTCCGCGCTCTATCGCGGCTGCCGGTTCACGCTCTTCCCTTCGCTCTATGAGGGCTGGGGCCTGCCAGTGACCGAAAGCCTGGGATACGGGAAGGTCTGCCTCGCCGCCGATCGGGCCTCCGTGCCGGAAGCGGGCGGCGCGTTCTGCCCCTATTACGACCCCGACAATCTGTCAGAGGCCGTCGCCGTGGTGCAGCGGGCGATTGACCATCCCGAATGGATCGCGGAGATGGAGGCGAGGATCGCGGCCGATTTCCGCCCGACGCCCTGGGCGATGACGGCGCAGGCGCTCATCGACGGGTGCGAGACGCAAGCTCCGTCAAAGCCGTCTTGAGCGCGGCGACGACGCCGCTCCAATCGCCAGGCTGAGTTTGCCGAAACAGCCGCGCCTGCGGGTACCAGGGGCTGTCGGCCCGATCCCTCATCCAGCGCCAATCCGCGACGTAGGACAGCGCCACCCAGACCGGCAGCCCCAGCGCGCCGGCCAAATGGGCGGGGCTCGTGCAGGAGGTGACGATCAGGTCCAGATGCGTCATCGCGGCGGCCGTGTCGGCGAAATCGCGAAGATCGCCGCCGAGGTCGGTGAAGCGCTCGGATGGCGAAGCTTCCGCCAGATCCCTGCGCCCGTCGCCCGCCTGCAGGCCGAAGAACTGAACGCCCTCCACCGCCAACAAAGGCAGGAAGGCGGGGAGCCGCGGCGATCTCTGGCGATCTTCCGAGAAGTCGGGATTGCCGGCCCAGATCAGGCCGACTTTCAGCGCCCCGTCGGGCGCGGCGGTGCGGTCAGCCCAAGCCGCGACCCTTGCCGGATCGGCGAACAGATAGGGCGGCGCCGGCAGGGTCGCCTCGGTCGCCTTGAAGATCGCCGGCAGGCTGGGCAGCGGGCAATTGAGATCATGGGCCGGGGGGGTGGGGCTGCGCGCGACCACCTTGATCCGCGAATCATGGCTCTCGAACAGGGCGGTCAG
>JBMLRS010000109.1:0-8938 GCA_049240905.1 Elsteraceae bacterium | reverse complement strand
GCAAGCGGCCAGAGCGAAGAGCGAGAGACCGGCGGCGGCGACTAAGAGTCTGTTCATTTTCGTATTCCTACACTGTTGGAGCGCGCGACGGCGTCGCCGCTCTTGTCTTGCTCGTTGAACGCGGCGGTGCGGCGAATGGTTCCAAGGAATCGTCGAGGAACCAACTGAGGCGCCGACGCGTTCGACTGAAGACTGGCGCCTCCGCCAGACGACGCCGCCCCCCCATCAAAGGACACATCATTATGGCGACCTCTCCCACAACGTCGAACGCTCCCCTGACCGACCGAAGCGGAGCGCGCGACGTTTCCGACGGACTCGCCCATCTGGCGAAAGAAGTCACCGATAGCGGCAAGCAGCTCTATGAGACCGGCCACGAGCGCTTGCTCGCCGAGATCGACCATCTGAAGACGAAGCTCGGCGAAATGGGCGATCAAGCTGTGCGACGGAGCGAAGTCTCACTCCACGCCGTGACGGAGGCCGTGGCCTCGCGCCCGCTGCTGAGTCTTTGCGGCGCCTTCGCCGCAGGCGTCGCCCTCTCCCTGCTGTTGGGCGGACGCCGCTCCTCGTGAGTCTCCTGATGAGGGTTCTCCGCGCCGCCCTCGCGGCGCGGTTTGTGGTCGCGGCGACGGCGGCCGCGCGCCGGAGCCTGAACGCCGCCTGTCTGACGGCGATGGCGGCGGTCGCGGCGTTCTTCGCCATAAGCCTCGCGGTCGTCGCCGGCGTGATGGCGCTCAGCGAGGTGATCTCCCCGCCGCTCGCCGCAGCGGCTTTCGCCGCGGCCTTTCTCGTGATCTCCGGGGTGACGGCGATCTTCGCCGGACGGGCGATCGCCCGCGTCACGCGCCCGGCCGCTGCGGCTCCGGCCTTGGCTCCGCGCGAAACTCCGCCGGTCGAGGCGCTGGTCGCCTTTGGCGTCGCGGCGCTTCTCGGGGTGTTGGCGGGGCGCGCGGCGCAATCCCACGCCAAACCGCGAGAATAGTTTGATCGGTCGGGAACCCTTGGAGATCCGCGGTGTTTCGTCACCAGCAAGAGATCCAAGGGAAAACTTCATGTCGACCGAATTTGAAACCGAACTGCTCGCCAGCCTGCCGCGATTGCGGGCGACTGCGATGATGTTCACGCGCAACCGGGCCGCCGCCGACGATCTGGTGCAGGACAGCCTGCTTCGAGCGTTGGTGGCGCAAGACAGCTACGCCCTCGGCACAAATCTCGGCGCCTGGCTCTATCGCCTGATGCGCAATCGTTTCATCAGCGGCCTGCGCCTGCGTCGGATCGCGACACTCTCGCTGGACGAGCCTGAGGCGATCTCCATCGGAGCGCCCGGCAACCAGGAAGATCATCTGGCAGGCCGCGAGTTGGAGCGGGAGCTGGCCAAGCTTCCCACGGCCCAGCGCGAGGCGGTTCTGCTGATCGGCGCGTCCGGCTTGAGCTACGAAGAAGCCGCTTTGGCGATGAGCTGCGGCGTGGGCACCGTGAAGAGCCGCGTGTCGCGCGCCCGCGCGACGCTGCGGCTAAGGCTTGACCGCGCCGAGCCGACGCATAAGGAAGAGATAGGCGAAGAACGTCACGCGCCGGATTTACCTTTCGTTGACGAGGTCACGCGCCGTGCCAAAGCCGCCCGCATCGAAGCCGCCGCTTGTTGATCAAAGAGCGGAGCCTCGCATGGAACTGACCACCGACCCCACCCTCAGCCCGATCGTCGTGAATCCCGACGCCCGGGACTTCGACCAATGGCTTGATCGGCAGCTGCGCGGCATGTTCGACGCGGTCGCCGAAGAACCAATTCCGCAGAGCTTGATCGATCTGGTCAAAAATCGTGGCGAACGGAAGGAGCGGAAGAGCTAGCGCTCTCCCGCCATCAAGCCCGACAGCTCAGCGCGGGCCCGCGAGACGCGGCTTTTCATCGTGCCTACCGCGCAGCGCGCGATGCCAGCCGCCTCCTGGTAGGAAAACCCGCTCGCGCCAACCAGCAACAGCGCTTCGCGCTGGCTCACCGTGAGTTGGGCGAAGCCGCGTTGAAAATCCCGCATGCGCAGCGCCGATTCCTGATCGCCGGCGACGCTGGTCGTGTCGCCGACAATCTCTAGGCTGACCTCCGGCCGTCGCCCTTTCCGGCGCAGGTCGTTATAGAAACCATTGCGCAGAATCATCGTCAGCCAAGCTTTAAGATTGGTGCCTGAGATGAACTGATGCGCCTTTGAGAGCGCGCGCATCACCGCGTCTTGCACCAGATCCTGCGCCTGGGCGTCGTCGCGCGCGAGAAAGCGGGCGAAGGCGCGCAGATGCGGTAGATGAGGGAGAATCTCCTCTCCCAAGGTCGCGCGCGTCATCATCAGCGCATCGGCCTATGCCGCCGCGCCTGGCTTGTCGAGGCCGATGCGAAAATGACACCTCAGGCCGGGGTCCGCCGGCGTCAGTTGCAGCTTGCCGCCCAGCAGCGCCGTCAGCATCTCTGAAAGCTGCGCGCCGAGACCGACGCGTTCGCTCGCCGCGCCATTCGCCGGCAGGCCCACCCCATGGTCAATCACTTCCAGCTGCAGGCCGCCGCCGCTCTCGGATCGCACCCGGACGACAATCTCCCCGCCCCCATCCGGATAAGCGTATTTGACCGCGTTAGTGACCAGTTCGTTGACGATCAGCCCGATGTAAATCGCGCGCTCCGATGAGGCGGGGAGAGCCTCGGCGCATTGAAACGTCAGCCTGTGTTTCGGCGCCGAAGCCAACAGGCTCACGCAAAGCTCGGACAGGAAGGCGCTCAGATCGACCATCGGCGCGTCCACCGCTTCAGAGAGATGGTCGTAGACGCGCGCGACGGCGATCACGCGCATCTCCGCGTCAACCAAAGCGTTCCGCACCTCGGTGATCTTGGACGCCCGCCCCTGCATCGACAGCAGGCTCGCAATCAACTGCAGCCCGTTTTTGACACGATGATGAATCTCCATGCCCAACAGGGTCAGAGTCGCGTTCGCCGCCTCAAGCGCCACCTGGTTGGCGCGCAAGGCGGCGTCCGCGTCGCGGCGGGTGATCGCGGCGCCGAGCAGATGCGCGACGCTGGAGACGAAGTTCACGTCATGTCGGCTGAACTCGCAGTCGCATGTGCAATCGACTTCAAGCACGCCGAAATGTCCTGACGATGTCGCGATCAGCACGCTGATTGACTTCATCACGTCGGAGCGGCCCAAGAGCGCGGCTAGGCTGAGCTGTTCGTCCGTCCCGCCGGCGGCCGAGACGACGGGCGCGTTGGTGGCGAGCGCGTGACCGGCCGGCGTGGACGGGTCGGCGCTCACGGTCGCCCAATTGACCAGCTCCGGATCCCAACCGACGCCCGCGCGCATCAGGAGATAGTCGCCCACGCGCACCCACTCCATGATCTTGGCGAGTTGCGCGCCAAGCCCGTCCGCGGCGACGCGGCATCCCTCCCGCAGCAGATCGTCAAGATCAAGCCGATCGGCGACGAACAGGCCGAACAGAGCAAGCAGCTCCTGTTGGCGCAACCGATGCGCGAGCTCCTTCGAAAGATCGCCGCGCCCTCGTCTCGGCGGAGATGGCTTCTCGCCGCGGGAGGCGGGAGACGCGCCAAGGCTGGGGGGCGCGGTCATGCGCGGAGACGCCGTTTCGACAAGTTCGCTCCATAGCGGGCGAGGGAGCGCCAAACAGGGTCGCTCGCACAAACGCGAGAACCGTCCCAAACAAAGTATGTCATAAAACTTATAATTGACCTTGAAAATTATTTTTAACCGCAAAATAATATACATTAAATTAAAAGCAAAATTCGCCGCCCCTGCTTTTTCCTTTAATACTCAAGGACGGCGTCATTTTACTCTAATTTGACAATGCGGCGCGCAAGGGATCCACCTGCCCGCCATGAGGCGCGTTTGCGTTCGAAATCAGTTGCTGAACCGACATCTTCTTTCCGTAATACGCCTCATTGTAGGAATCACGCGGCTTGATGATGGATCCTTCCAGCGTGACGCCAGCGTAGGCGCCCTTGGAGCGCGCCCAGGCGATGACGTCGACGTCCGCGTTGGAGGTTGTGGCGGCTTGCGCGTTCGAGCCCACAACCAGCACGGTCAAGCCCGCCTTAGCGCCAAGCGTGACCTCGTCTCTCATCCAGGCGGTCAAGGCGCGGTCGCTCATCACGAAGAACACGACCTCCGCCGTCTCCACGCCGATCTGCAAGCCGAAGGAGGCGCCGCCGATCGTGTAGAACGCCGGGTTGCTCCAACTGCTTCCGCTCTTCGCGGTCAGCACGCCGGAGCCGCCCTCGCCGCCCAGAAAGAAGCCGGCCTTCACCAGCTGGGGAACCACCATCACCGCGCGGGCGCGGGTCAACAGCTCCTTGGCGTTGCCGAAGCTCGGATTGCTTTTCATGGCTGAGATCGTAGTGGCCGATTGCTCCAGCAATTGTATTTGGTCGCTGGCCGCGAAGGCGGGCGCGGCGGCGAAGAGGGCGACAATCGCCAAACTGGTTGGCAGGGGAGAAAACGTCATCAAGCGAACTCCAATAAAAGAAGCCTTCCTCCCCATGAGAAGAGGAAGCGGTTCATCGCCTAACGCAAGAAGAGAAGATATGGTTCCAACTCGATTTGTGATTGGGGGGCCGGAACAAAGCTGTGCGGGAGGCGCTTATGCTTGAAGCAAGCTTTCAGATTGGAAAAACCATGACGAATCTTTTTGAGTCGGCTCAGCACCGCGCGAGACCTCAGCGCGGCGCAGAAGGTGAAGCTTCTGCAGGAGTGGGAATATGACCTGCGCCTGATGCAGGTGGCGGCGGACGAGAACATGACGGCGGGGCGTCCAAGCGGATCGTTGGAGCTGTTCGGCCGGGTCCGCGCCTGCCTCAACGCCCTCGGCGTGCCGCCGGCCGAAGAACAAGGCGTCGGCCCGAAGACCGGCTGACGCTCACCCCTCGCCTTTTCTGAGACAAACGCGCGGCGGGAACAAAAGAGACCAGCCGGGCGTTTCACGAACACCAGCGAGTTCTGTCGGCGTCGTCCGCGCGGAACTCCAAATCGATCAGGAGATAAGGATTTCCCATGCGCACGCTTCTTCTTGGCTTCAGCGTTCTTTCCGTGGTCGCGGTCGCGGCTTGCAACGATCCCGGACGCGGCCCCATGCAGCAGGGCGCCTACGCCCAACCGAATTACGCTCAACCGATCGCCCCCCAATCGGCCGCGATGGGGGCGACCAATTCAACCACCGCCGTCACCACGACGACCACAACCACGCCTTCACCCACCCGCGATCCGTTCGTCGGGATGTGGAGCGGCACGCTCCCGTCGGGCGCGGCGGTTCAGATCGCCATCCCCGCCAGCGGCGTCACCCCGACATACTACTTCCGCGGCGAGTCCCAGCCGATGGGCGCCACCGAGATGCGCGGCCAGACCATGCGCGCCTACTTCGTCCCGTCCGGCAACGGCTATATCGAGCTGACGCCGCAGGCGGACGGGCGAATGATCTATTTCTTCAACAGCAACCAGACGACCGCCAATCTCGTGATGGCCCGCAGCTAAGCCTCCGCTTCGAGGCCATCAAAGGCCCCTCGACTTTGTCGAGGGGCTTTTTCTTGCGCGCAGGCGTTGGGTCAGATCCGACCGAGCAGAATGAGGACAACCACGACCAAGAGGACCAGACCCAGCCCGCCGCTCGGAAGGTAGCCCCAGCTCGCGCTGTGCGGCCAAGCGGGAAAAGCCCCTACAAGAAATAAAATCAGAATGATGAGCAGTATTGTGCCGAGGCTCATGATGTTTTTCCTAGAAAGATGTCGATTCACCGGACTATCTTGCGCGCACGCGACAACAAGATCTGCGAACGCAGCATCAATATTTCCGCTGACCGCCACCAGCGTCGGAAAATACGCAAGCAGGGCGGCTCCACCACAGTAACGAGTCCAAGACGCTGTTTCGCGACGCAAGTTCCGGAACCATTTCGCCAGGTCCGACAAAGCCGTCGCGCCTTTACAAGAAGAAACCCGCCCGAAGTCTGACCTCGACGGGTCCAGCGCGGCCGAAAGCGCGCTGAGTATTTTCCGATCCTGGGTCATCCTTCTCCGCCCGCGTAGCTTTCACCGGACGCGCCGAACTGGCGCGCAGACCATGACTGGAAGGGACTATGATGGGCATGTTGAAGGCGGGCGGGGCGATCCTGATCCTGCTCGGCGTTCTGGGCTTCGCGATCCCAATCTTCACCACCCAGCAGACGCGCGACGTCGCGACCCTCGGCGATCTGAAGCTGCAGGCCACCGAGAGCCAGTCCTACGTCATCCCCCCCCTGGCCGCCGGCGGCGCGCTGTTGCTCGGCGTGCTGATGCTAGGCGCGAGCTTCTACCGCCGCCCCTGACCCGCCCCAATTCCGCCGCCGTCGCCGGGGCGCCGTCGAAGCCTCGCGCCCGCTGGCGTCAAGACGTCCGCTTCCCCCTCCTCAAGCGCGCGGTCTTTCATGATGGTGCGGCTAAGGTCCGGCTCAAGCTGAGCGGGCCTTACTCTAGGAGCCTGTCTGGGACCGCTGGGCCTGGGCGCAGATCCAGTCATAGAAGCTGGCCGCAGCCGGACCGGACGCCCGACCTTTCGGCCGCACGAGATAGTAGGCGTACTCAGTCCTGAACTCCATCGCCAGCGGCGCCACCAGAACGCCCCGACGCAGTTCTTCCTGGATGAAATCTCGAATGAACAGCGAGACGCCGACGGCGTTCAAGGTCGCGCTCAACTGAAAATGCCGGTCGCTCATCATCAGGCCGCGCTGGCTCAGCCTTTCATGCGCCGGGTCCCCGGCGGCCGCCAACCATTGCCGCCACATGTTATGATTATCGACATGCAGCAGCACATGCCGCTCCAAATCGGCCACTCTGCGCAGCGGCGTTCGCTTCAGCAACTCCGGGCTGCAGGCGGCGATCAAGGGCGCCTCCAGCAGACGGCGACTGTCGACGCTCTCCCAGTCGCCCACGCCCCACTGCACGGCGACGTCCGCCACCTCGCCCGGATTGGAGGCGCCGGAGTAGGTGTTATTGTCGTGGCTGAAGGAAAGCTCGATCTTCGGGTGCTTCTCCCAGAAATCGCCCAGCCTGGGCGCAAGCCAACGGCTGGCGAACATCGGCAGCACCGCGACGCGCACCACAGTTGAGGCCGGCGCGATCTTGACCGCCGCCAACCCCGCCTCGATCGACCGCAGCCCCTCGCGAACATAGGGAGCCAGCTTCACGCCTTGCTCCGTCAGCCGCACGCCGCGCGAACTGCGCTCAAACAGCTTCGCGCCCAGATAGGCCTCCAAGGTCTGGATGTGATAGCTGATCGCGCTCTGCGTGATCTGCAGCGCCTCCGCCGCCTGCGTCAAGTTGCCCGCACGCGCGACGGCGTCAAAAACTTGAATGGCCTTGAGATGGGCGATGCCAGGCAAAATCGGCTCCTTTGTTGAGCAATTTAACGTGTTGGCGCCAGCCATCATCAAATTTTTTGATGCCTTGCGCAAAAGAATGAATTTCTCGAACGCCATTCTCCTGCCCTAGGCTGCCAATAACGCCGCGACCCTCCTGCGCCAGATGGAGAGAAGTCGACGGTCAAAAGGGACGGAACTCGCCGATGTCGCTACGTCACTCACTCCAGGACTCCGCGCGCCGTGGCTGAAGCTGTCCGACCGACGACGCTTGAGCTGAAGGGCGTGTCGAAACATTTCGGCGGGGTGCGCGCGGTCGACGATCTCTCTTTCGCGCTGGGCGCGAACGAGATCCTCGGGCTGATCGGGCCGAACGGCTCCGGCAAATCAACCACCGTCAATCTGATCGCGGGGACGCTGCCCGTGACGTCCGGCTCCATCAGGCTGGACGACAAGGCGATCGAAGACACGCCGGAGCATGGCCGCGCGGCGCTCGGCCTCGCCCGCACCTTTCAGACCGCAGCGCTGTTTCCAGGCTTCACGGCGCTGGAGCAGATGCAGTTGGGCGGCCATGTCCAAACGCAGGTGCGCGGTTTCGGCTCTCTTCTGCGCAGCCGTCGGGCGAGACTCGAAGAGGCGAGCCAAACCGCGGCGGCGTTGGAGCTTCTGTCCTTCGTCGGCTTGGCCGGGATGGCGGACGCGCCGGTGGAGAATCTGTCCTCCGCCCAGCAAAGACTTCTGATGATCGGCGCCGCGCTCGCCTCCAAGCCGCGCGCCCTGCTGCTCGACGAGCCTGCGGCGGGCATGGTGGCGGCCGAGCGCAAGGCGCTGGCCGATCTGATCCTGGCGATCAAGGCCCGCGGCGTCTCGGTGATGGTGATCGAGCATCACATGGCGTTGATCATGAATGTCTGCGATCGGATCGTGGTGCTGAATTTCGGCCGCAAGATCGCCGAGGGCCCGCCCGAACGCATCCGCGCGGATCCCAAAGTGATCGACGCCTATCTGGGAGCGTCGCACTGATGCTGACGGTCGAAGGCCTCCGCGCCGGCTACGGCAAGATCGAAGTGCTGCATGGCGTCTCCTTCGAGGTGAAGGCGGGGGAATGCGTGGCGCTGATCGGCGCCAACGGCTCCGGCAAGACCACGACCTTGAAGGCGATCTGCGGCTTGGTTCCGGCCCGCGGCGGCGCCATCACGTTCGAGGGCGAGCGGATCGATCGGCTGCCCGGCCATCAGATCGTGCGCCGCGGCGTGGTCATGTGCCCCGAAGGCCGTCAGGTCTTCCCGGAGATGACCGTGCTGGAGAATCTGCGCATGGGCGCCTACGCCCGTAAGGACGCCGAACAGGCGTCTGACCTGGAGGCGATGCAGGCGCTCTTCCCGATCCTGCGCGAGAGGGCGCAGCAGGACGCGGGCAAGCTGTCGGGCGGGGAGCAGGAGATGCTGGCGATCGCGCGCGCGCTCATGGCGCGCCCCAAGCTTTGCATTTTCGACGAACCCTCGCTGGGGCTCGCGCCCAAGATCGTGGCGGAAGTGGAGGCGACGATCGCGCGGATCAAGAAGCAGGG
>JBMLRS010000108.1:0-3447 GCA_049240905.1 Elsteraceae bacterium | reverse complement strand
CCAAGGATCTCCAGGCGATCATCCGCGTGGCGAGCCAGTGGATGCACGAGGACATGAAGGTCGATTACGACCTGTCCTCCGGCCGCGCCATGGAAGTGCTGCGCACGCAGCACAACGTCCGCTTCCTGCGTCTCAACAACGAGGTTCTGACTGGGCTTGGAACCGCCGCGGGCGAGTTGGTGCAGGAGCTGTTGGACAAGGGCGACGATCACATGAAGCGCACCCTGCGCAGCTATCTGCAGGCGCGCGAGAACACCCAGCGGTTCCTGCGCTTCAACGAGCAGGCCTTCCTGAACGCCCGCACGCTTCAGTTCAAGTTCCCGACCAGCGTTTAGCCGCGCTCTGGGATCGGCCCCGTCGCAACGTCGGCGGGGCCGTCTTTTTTTCGAGACCAACAAACAAGAAAACAGGGGATCGACATGGCTGGACTGGAGCGCTTCGTCGCAGCTATCGAAGGGCTGAACGCCGCAGTTGGCAAACTGACGGCGTGGTTGGCGTTGGGGACGGTGCTGGTGTGTTTCGCCACCGTCTATCTGCGCTACGCCCTCAACACCAATTTCACCTGGCTGCAGGAAGCCTATGTCTGGCAACACGCGACCGTGATCCTTCTGGGCGCGGCTTATTCCATGCTGACCGGCAACTTCGTGCGGGTCGACATCTTCTACGGCAAGATGGCGCCCAGGAAGCGCGCGATGGTCGATCTGGTCGGCACGTTGGTGTTCCTGTTTCCGTTCCTGGCCGTGATCGGCTGGGCCTTCGGCCGCTATTTCCTCAGCTCTTTCGCCGCCGACGAAGGGTCCAACAATCCGGGCGGCCTGGCGAACTGGTGGATCCTGCAGTCGGCGTTGTTGGGCTTCGTCTTCCTGATCTTCCTGCAGGGTTTGGCGGTGATCGCGCGCTCCTTCCTGGTGTTTGGCGGACGAGACGAATTCGCCGGAACCGCTTCCCACTGAACGAAAACAAGAAGGGAAACCGGGATGTTGGATCCTGTCCTGGCCGGCCAGATTCTGGCGGTTCTGTTCTTCGCGGCGATCCTCGCCGTGCTCATGTTCGGCTACATCGTCGCCTGGACCTTGGGCGGTCTGTCCGTGATGTTCGGCCTCGCCGGCTGGTATGTCGGCGCGTTTGATCTCTCCTTGTTTCAAAGTCTGGCCACGCGCTTCTTCGGCACCATCACCAACCCCGTGCTGATCGCGGTGCCCTTGTTCATTTTCATGGGCACGGTGCTGGAGCGATCGAAGATCGCCGAAGTGCTGTTGACCACGATGGGCCAGATGTTCGGCTCGTTGCGCGGCGGATTGGGTCTGTCGGTCGTGATCGTGGGCGCGCTGCTGGCGGCGTCGACCGGGGTGGTCGGCGCGACGGTGGTGGCGATGGGCCTGCTCGCGCTGCCGGCGATGATGCGCGCGGGCTATGATCCGAAGCTGGCGACCGGCGTGATCTGCGCGGCGGGCACTTTGGGTCAGATCATTCCGCCCTCCACGGTCCTGATCTTCACCGCCGACATTCTGCAAGGCGCCAACGCGGCCGCCCAGCTGGCCAAGGGGAATTTCGCGCCGGACACGGTGTCGGTCGGCGATCTGTTCGCCGGCGCCTTCATCCCCGGCGTCGGCCTCGCGGTCATCTACGCGCTTTGGGTGCTCTACAGGGCGGCGGTCGATCCGAAAGCCGCGCCGGCTTTGGTGATGACGGCGGCCGAGAAGGACGGTCTCGGCCGTCGCGTGGTCTCGGCGCTGATCCCGCCGCTGGCCCTGATCGTCGCGGTGCTCGGCTCGATCATCTCCGGCGTCGCGACGCCGACGGAATCCGCGTCGGTCGGCTCGATCGGCGCGATTTTCCTGGCCCAAGTGAAGCTGCTCTCCGAACATTACCTCGGCGGCAAGGGCGAGAAGCAACTGGAGAAGAACCTGTTTTGGTTCTGGATCGGCTTCGTGGTCGTCATCGGGATCATCACTTGGATCGGCGGCGCCTTTGGCCTGCTGACCATGCTGTTGATCTCAATCGCGCTCGCCGGGGTCGCTCTGGCCTTCCAGTCGCCGATGCGCCGCGAATTCATGGCCACGCTGTTCGAAAGCTCGAAGGCCACGATGGTGATCACCTCGATGATCTTCATCATCCTGCTGGGCGCCACCACCTTCGCCCTCGTGTTCACCCGCATGGGCGGCGAGACCCTGGTGCAGGGCCTGCTGAGGCAGATGCCAGGCGGTCAGACCGGCGCGGTGATGCTGGTCCTCGGCATCATGTTCATCCTGGGATTCTTCCTCGACACCTTCGAGATCATCTTCATCACCGTGCCGATCACCGCGCCGATCCTGATCATGATGGGCGTGGATCCGATCCTGCTGGGCGTGCTGATCGGTCTGGTGCTGCAGACCTCCTTCCTCACCCCGCCCTTCGGCTTCTCGCTGTTCTACCTGCGCGGAGTGGCGCCGCCTTCGATCACCACGGGCATGATCTATCGTGGGATCATTCCCTTCGTGATCCTGCAGCTGTTGGTGCTGTTCGTGGTGTGGGGCTATCCGAAGCTCGCGACCGGCCTGCCGAACTATCTGTTCCGGCAGACGGCGGAGGAGCAGATGAACAACGGCCCGCCGCCGCCAGCGTTCAACACCGATCAGCCGGAATCGGATGGGTGAGGATTTGCTCGCGCGAAACTTGTATAAACATTACCCTTCGACAGGCTCAGGGTGAGGAAGAAAGGAACGAGCGCTCCAGATTTCCTCATGCTGAGCTTGTCGAAGCATGGCCAATCTAACTCAGCATCTGGGTGTCGCCGTCGATCGAGACCGCCTGGCCGGAGATGGTCCGGCCGCGCGGGCTGGCCATGAAGACGATCTGGTCGGCGATCTGTTGCGGGGTGACGTAATCCTTGATCGAGGTGAAGGAGAAGGCGCGCTCCTCCATCTCCTTGAAGGAGATGCCGCGCTGCTGGGCTTTGGCTTCGAGCACCCGCCGTTGGCGGTCGCCGGCGACCAGGCCCGGCAGCACGGCGTTCACCCGGACGCCGTCCGGCCCCAGCTCGATCGACATGGATTTGGTCAGGCCGATCACGCCCCATTTCGCCGCCGCGTAGGGCGTGCGCATGCCGAAGCCGAATTTGCCGGCGGCGGAGGAAAGATTGGCGATCGAGGCGTTCTTGCTCTGGCGCAGATAGGGAATGGCGAGGCGGGCGCAGTTGAACTGGCTGGTCAGGCAGACCGCGAGGCAGCGATCCCAATCTTCTGGATTGAGATCCTCCAGCTTGCCGGTTGGCCCCGCGATGCCCGCGTTGTTGACCAGCGCGTCGAGCCCGCCCAGGATTCCGATCGCGGTCTTGAACAGATCCGCCACCTGATCGCGGTCCGCCACGTCGCATTTCGAACTGGTGATCTGTGGGTCGCTTTCCTTCAGCGCGGCGAGCGCGGCGTCATCAACGTCGCAGACATGGACCTTGGCCCCTTCATTGAT
>JBMLRS010000107.1:0-20786 GCA_049240905.1 Elsteraceae bacterium | reverse complement strand
CAGGCCATCATCGATCAGTCTTGTTCAGGAGTCGATTCATGTCCGCGCCCCAACCTTCTCCCGACCTCTCCTCGAAAACCGTGATCGGCTTCATCAATGTGGCCCATCTGATCGATCACTACGCGCTTCTGATCCTGCCAACCGCCGTGCTGGGCATGGTGACGGAGTTCAACATGAGCTACGGCGACATGCTGGCGCTGGCGACGGGCGGCTTCGTCGCCTTCGGCGCGGGCTCGATGCCGGCCGGCTGGCTGGGCGACCGCTGGAGCCGGCGCAACATGATCGCGGTGTTCTTCTTCGGGATCGGGCTGTCCCTGCTGGCGGTCTCGGTCTCGCAAGGGCCTACGTCGCTGGCGATCTGCCTCACGGCGGTGGGGCTGTTCGGCGCGATCTATCACCCCGTGGGCGGGGCGATGCTGGCGGCGCATGCGACCAAGCTTGGCTCCACCCTCGGGATGAACGGCGTGTTCGGCAATGTCGGCGTGGCGATCGCCGCGCTCTGCACCGGCGCGCTGGTGACTCTGGCCGGCTGGCGGGTCGCCTTCGCCGCGCCGGGCGTGCTGTCGATTCTGATCGGCTTTCTGTTCCTCGCGCAGGTCTCCCGCGCGGCCGATCGGCCGGCGGCGGCGAAGAAACCCGGCCCGCCGCTGCCCCGTGCGCTGATGGTGCGCGCCTTCATCGTGATGGCGATCGTCATGACCGCCGGCAGCATGATCTTCAACGCCACGACCGTCGCCTTGCCCAAGCTGTTCGACGAACGGGTCAGCCTGTTCGCCGAGACGCCGATGGGCGTCGGCGTGATCGTGTGCGGCGTCTATCTCTGCGGCGCGGTGGCCCAGGTGATCATCGGCCATTGGCTGGACCGGCACACGTTGAAGACCGCCTTCCTGCCGATCGCGGCGCTGCTCGCCCCCTGCCTGGCTCTGTCCATCGTGGCGACCGACTGGGCGATGATCCTGGTCGGGATGCTGCTGATGTTCGCGGTGTTCGGTCAGGTGACGATCAACGACGCCATGGTCGCCCGCTATTCGTCGGACGCCTGGCGCGCACGCGCCTACGCGGTGCGCTACTTCCTGTCCTTCGGGATCGCCGCCGCGGTGGTGCCGATGTTGTCGCTGCTGCACAATCGGACGGGCGATTTCAGCGCCAGCTTCACGATCCTGGCGATCGGCGGCTGCGTGGTGCTCTTGGGCGCGCTGATCTTCCCGACCCGACCGGACGAGCTGGGGCCCGCGAAGCCCACCCCCGCGCCGTCCATGACCGAGGCGAGGGCCTAGAACAAGATCGGCTTGCCTCGAAGCCGGTCCTGTTCAGAACCTCATGAAAGAAAGCGCGTTTTCGGCTTTTCGAAATTCAGGGCAGGGTGAAAACGCGCTAACTCCTCAAAACCAAAAACGCGCGGGCCGGGGCCCCGCGCGGCGGCCGACTTCAGATCATTCATATTCCAGCGCGGCCATGAAGCGGACGTCGACGCTGATCCGATCGCCGGTCATGTTCGGCCGCAGCTTGGTGCGATGCAGGGTGGTGCCGTGGAACAGGATCACGTCGCCGCGCTGGGTGACCGGGGTGACGAACGACTCAGGCGAATAGCGCTTGAAGACGTCCTCCTCCGAGATCTCCGTCCCGACCTGCCCCAGAATGTTGTTGGTCTTCTCGCTGGGCGGCAGGATCTCCGTCACCATCTCCGCCAGCAGCTCAAGACCGGGCCGGTCATCGCCGCTGTTGTCGAGCGGGATCCAAGCGTTCATCAACGGATCTTCGCGATGGTCTTGGTCGTCCCAAACCGCCGCGATGACGGTCTGATCCTGGTGGAACGGCAGGGCGAGATGCGGCTCGTCCGCGCTCATCCGTCGGAAGTAGGCGAACCGGGTGGTGCTGTCGGCCTTCAGCATCAAATTGGCGACGCCGACGAACAGCGGATGCCGCAGCAGCTGCGGCGCCGCGCCCTCGGGAAGCACGACGTTGTCCGCCAACACCGACACGGACTGACGCCGGCCGTTCAAGCTTTCGCCAGGCGCGAGCTTCATCATCTGAGCCTGATCGGCCGCATCAAATTGCCGGCCGACTCTCTCGCGCATGCGCTTGAGAAGGTCGGGCTCGAAACATTCGCGCACCACGACGGCGGCGTTGGTCCGCAAGGCCGCGGCGATGTCCAGCCAATTGTCGGTGCGGGCGTTGAAGGAGGGAAAATCCATGTTCGTTCGCCTTTGAAGAAGGGCTTAAGCCAAAGAGGTGCGTCGGGTCGCGATCATGCGCAGGAGTAGGTGGTTCGCAGCAGGTGGAACTGGTTGACGCCCGTCGCCTCGGCCGCCGTGCGGTAGAATTCGGCGGCGACGCCGGGCTCACCGCTGCGGCTGCGCGCGCAGCCCATCAGGTGCAACAGCCGCCCGCTGTACTTGATGGAGCGGATCCGCTGCAGGCCGCCCGTCAGCCGCGAAACCGCCTTCGGGATCTGGTTCGTCCCGAGCAGAAATTCGCCGTACTGGAAGCACGCCTCCATCACCTCGCCTTGGAGGATCCGGACCTTCGAGTTGAGATAGCCGTCCATCACTTCCGCCGCGCGGTCGAGGCGCGACCGCTTCTGGAAATAGAAGAAGACGGTCATGATCATGGCCAGATGCTGGGCGCCGGCCTTGAGGAACAGCTCCATCGCGACGTCGCGACGCTCCACGGAGGGATGAGTGTTCACATACTCCAGAAGCTTTTCGGTGTTCGCGTAGTCAGAGGCGTAGAGCGCCAGAAACTCCTCGAACAGCGGCTGGATCTGATCGTCCATCTCCGCGTAGAACAGCGCGAGAAAACGCAGCAGAATCGTGTCGCGCGTCGGCCCATTCAGACGAATCGTCTCCGCCATGGCCTGCGCGGCGACGGCGAACTCACCGAGATTGAAGCAGAGGGCGGCGAGATTCGACCAGACGGCGGCGGAGCTCTGATCCTTCTCGACGAAGGCCTTGTAGTATTTGATGGCGTCGCCGGCGCGGCTGAGGGACGCGTAGCAATGGCCGATCAGGTCATAAAACAGCACGCTGCCCGGCTCGTTCATCTCCGCCGCGCGCAGAAAACCTTTAAGCGCCTCTTCGCCCCGCCCGGCGGCGTGCGCCTGCTGGGCGGCGTTGGCGATTTCGGCCTGTTCTGGGGTCATGGATAAGCGCTCCGAGCGACGGTTTCGGCCTTCAGGCCGCGATCAAGGCCGGCCTGAGTTGAGGAGGCCGCCGGCGGCGCCCCGCCCGGCGCCGATCCAGGCGCGCCGACGCCGCGCAGATACCAGTCAATATAGGCGATCGCCTCGGGGGAGTCCCACTCGGCGGCGCCGACGAGGCGGCCGATCTCCCGACCTTCCGGATCAATCAACAAGGTGGTGGGCAGCGCCGCCGCCTTCAGCGCGCGGGCCGAGGCCATCGTCTTGTCGACGTAGATGTCGAGCCCCTGAAGGTCCTGCGCGTCGTAGAATTGCTTCACCTGGAACAGCCCGCCGCGGTCCTGGCTGAGCGCGAGGACCAAGAATTTTTCGCCGCCGCGCTTGGCCTGCAGTCGCTCCAGCGAGGGCATTTCCTTCACGCAAGGGGCGCACCAGGTGGCCCAGAGGTTGAGAAGCACCAGCCGGCCGCGGAACTCCGACAGCTTGCGCTCCTTGCCCGCGGCGTCGACGAAAGTCAGCTCCGGGGTCTCGACGCGCGGCAGCATCGGGCGGAATTCGCGCATGGCGCCGACCCGGGGCGGCTGATCCTGCGCCAGAATGGTTGCGCCGGAAGCCATGATGGCGAATATGGCGACGCACCACTGGATGATGAACTTACCCATGTCAGCCCCTTCCGACTCCGCGACCCAGCCGCAAACGCAATCCAACAAGCTCTGGGGCGGCCGCTTCGCCCGCGGCCCCGCCGCCGTGATGGAGCGAATCAACGAATCCATCAGCTTCGACAAGGCGCTCTATCGACAAGATATAGCTGGCTCCAAGGCGCACTGCCAGATGCTGGTCAAACAGGGCATCGTCACCGAGGCGGCGGGCGCCGCGATTCTGGCGGGTCTGGACCAGGTTCTAGGCGAGATCGAGGCGGGCCAGTTCGTCTTCAAGACCGAGCAGGAGGACATTCACATGAATGTCGAATCCCGCCTGGCTGAGATCATCGGCCCGGTCGCCGGGCGTCTGCACACCGCCCGCTCGCGCAATGATCAGGTCGCGACTGACTTCCGGCTTTGGGTGCGCGACGCGATCGACCAGCTGGACGGCGACCTGCGCGCGCTCCAGGCCGCGCTGATTACAAAGGCTGAAGCGCATGTCGCCACCATCCTGCCCGGCCTCACTCATCTGCAGCCAGCCCAGCCCGTGACCTTCGGCCATCACTTGCTGGCCTATGTCGAGATGCTCGGCCGCGACCGCTCCCGCTTCCAGGACGCGCGCAAGCGGCTTAACGAATCGCCGCTGGGCGCCGCCGCGCTGGCTGGCACGCCCTACCCGATCGACCGCGAGATGACCGCCCGGCTGATGGGCTTCGACCGCCCGACCGCCAATTCGCTCGACTCGGTGTCCGACCGCGACTTCGCGGTGGAGTTCCTGGCGGCCGCGTCGCTCTGCGCGGTGCATCTCTCCCGCTTCGCCGAAGAGATCGTGCTGTGGACCAGCGACCGGTTCCGCTTCGTCACCTTGTCCGACGCCTTCAGCACCGGCAGTTCGATCATGCCGCAGAAGCGAAACGCCGACGCGGCGGAGCTGGTGCGCGGCAAGACCGGCCGGGTGATGGGCGCGCTGGTCGGCCTGCTGACCATGCTGAAGGGCCTGCCCATGACCTATTCCAAGGACATGCAGGAAGATAAGGAGCCGGTGTTCCAGACCATGGAGACGATCAGCCTGGCGCTGGCCGCCACCACCGGCATGGTCGAGGACATGACCGTGAACGCGGACGCGATGCTGGCCGCCTCCAGCACCGGATACCTGACCGCGACCGATCTGGCCGATTGGCTGGTGATGGAGCTGGGCATGCCGTTCCGCGACGCCCATCACGTGACCGGCCGCGTGGTGAAAGCCGCATCCGAGCAGGGGCTGCAACTCGACGCGCTGCCGCTCGAAGCCATGCAGGCGATCGAGCCGAGGATTACGCAGGACGTTTTCTCGGTGCTGACCGTCCAGGCCTCGGCCGGGCGGCGCACCAGCTTCGGCGGCACCGCGCCCGTGCGCGTGGCGGAGGCGGTGGAAGCCGCCAAGGCGCGGTTCCTGTGACCCGCGCCCTTTTGATCCTGGCCCTGCTGGCGCCGCTGGCGCTGGCGGCCTGCGCCAAGAAGGGCGAACCGAACCCCCCGGAGGGCGCGCCCTCCACCTATCCGAGGAAGTATCCCGCGCCATGACCGGCTTCGCCTACCGTAACGGAATCCTGCATGCCGAGGATGTGCCGCTGGATCGCATCGCGGCCGACGCCGGCACGCCCACCTATGTCTACGCCTTGACCACGATCGGCGACGCCTTCGACCGCTTCCGCGCGGCGATCGACGATCCGAACGCGCTGATCGCCTACGCCATGAAGGCGAATGACTGCATGGCGGTTCTGTCCACCCTGGCGCGGCGCGGCGCCGGGGCCGACGTGGTCTCCGGCGGCGAGCTGGCCAAGGCGCTGGCGGCGGGCTTCCCAGCGGAGAAGATCGTGTTCGCCGGCGTCGGCAAGACCCCGGCGGAGATGAAGCAGGGTCTGGAGGCCGGAATCTTCCAGTTCAACGTGGAGTCCGAGCCGGAGCTGCGCGCCCTCGACCAGGTGGCGCAGGCGATGGGGATGCGCGCGCGCGTGGCGCTGCGGGTCAATCCGCATGTCGACGCCAAGACCCATTCCAAGATCAGCACCGGCCGCAAGGGCGACAAGTTCGGCATCGACATCGACCAGATCGAGGGAATCGTCCGTCTGGCGGCGAGCCTGCCGGGGATCGATCTGCGCGGAATCGCCGCCCATATCGGCTCGCAGCTGTTGGACGTGGCGCCCTACCGCGCCGCCTTCGAGAAGCTGGCCGATCTGGTGCGCTCCTTGCGCGCGGAAGGCTTCTCGATCGACCGTCTGGATTTCGGCGGCGGCCTGGGCATCGCCTATAAGGGCGACGCACGGCCGGACGTGCAGGAATACGCCGGGCTCGCGCGCTCGGCCTCGCATAATCTCGGCGTGCGCATGGTGTTCGAACCCGGACGCTGGATGGTGGGCGACGCCGGCGTGCTGCTGGCGCGGGTGGTGTTCGTGAAGCAGGGCAGCGACCGCCGCTTCCTGATTCTGGACGCTGCGATGAACGATCTGATGCGCCCCGCGCTCTATGATTCCTATCACGCGATCCTGCCCGTGGCGGAGCCGAGCCCCGGGGCCGAGATCAGCCCGGTCGACGTGGTCGGGCCAATCTGCGAAAGCACGGACCGCTTCGCCGAGGCTCGGCCGATGCCGCCTCTGGCGTCCGGCGATCTGGTCGCCTTCATGAACGCCGGCGCTTATGGCGCGGTGATGGCCTCGACATACAACGCGCGCGCCTTGCCGGTCGAAGTGGCGGTGCGTGGATCGGAATGCGCGATCGTCCGTCCGCGCAAGCCGGTGACCGCGCTGTTCGAGGACGAAACCCTGCCCGCCTGGCTGTAGGCGAGAGGCGCAGGCCCGATGGAGCAGGCCTACCCGTTCCTGTCCTTGATCCTGGCGGCGATCGTCATTATGGGCGGCCCCAGCCCGTCGACGATGAGCCTGACGGCCGCCGAGGCGGCCTATGGCCATCGCCGTTGTCTGGGCTATCTGGCTGGGCTGGTTTTCGGCGCGATCGCGGCGCTGCTCGTGGTGGCGGCGGGCTTCGTCGCCGCTTTGACGGCGGTCCCGATGCTGGCCCCGCTGATGATCACGGTCTCCGGCGTCTACATCGCCTATCTGGCTTATCAGATCGCGATGGCCCCGCCGCTGGCGGAGCAGGATCCGGCGACCGCCGAGCCGTCGCTGGCCGGCGGTCTCCTCTTGGGGGTCGCCAACCCCAAGGCTTATCTGGCGATCGCCGCGGTCTTCGCCGGCAACCTGCTGCCGATCGAGCCGCTCTGGCTGGAAGGGGTGGTGAAGACCGGACTGCTGGCGGGGATGATCCTGCTGATCCATCTGGTCTGGTTGATGGCCGGGGTCTCGCTGTCCCGGCTGCTGCGCGATCCGGTCAGGTCGCGCTTCGTCAATCTGCTGCTCTCCGCCTGTCTGGTGGCGGCCACGGCGCTGTCGCTCCTCGGTTAAGCCGCTTGCCAGAGCCGGCGTGTTATGGCTCTCTGATTGCTGATGGGGGAACGGCAGACCCCCCGTTCTCCAAAGACGCCCGTCCAAGATCTGCTTCAAGTCCGGGAATCCGGAGGAGAAGCCATGAGCGCGTTTTTAAACTCCCAAGAACTCCATGCTGAACAGGCCCAGTTTCCGGGCCCTCTGGTGATCGACGTGCGTCGCGAGGCGGTCTATCTGGAGGCGGCCGACGGTTTGCCCGGGGCGATCCGCCGGGATCCAGCGCTGGTCGCGGACTGGGCGCAGGATCTGGAGATCGGCCGCCGGGTCGTCGTCGCCTGCGTGCACGGCCATGAGGTGGGCCAGGGCGCCTGCGCCGCCTTGATCGCGCAGGGGTTCGACGCCCGCTATCTGGAGGGTGGAATCGAAGGCTGGCGCGAAGCGGGCCTGCCGATGGCGGCCAAGCCGAAGATCCCGACCTTGTGGGTCACCCGCGAGCGGCCGAAGATCGACCGGATCGCCTGCCCATGGCTGATCCGCCGCTTCATCGATCCCGACGCGCAGTTCCTTTATGTCCCAGCCGGCGACGTCGCCCGGACGGCCAAGGAGACCGGCGCGATTCCCTACGACGTGCCCGGCGTCGAGTTCAGCCATGTCGGCGATCACTGCAGCTTCGACGCCTTCCTGAAGCGCTATGATCTCACCGATCCGGCGCTGAAGAGCTTGGCGGAGATCGTGCGCGGGGCGGACACGTCGCAGCTGGGCTTAACGCCGCAGTCATCGGGCTTGTTTGCGATTTCGCTGGGTTTGTCGCATCTGTTCGCGGACGATCATCGGATGCTGAAGCATGGGTTGGTGATGTACGACGCGCTCTACGCCTGGGTTCGCTCCCTGCAGGATGAAAGCCATAACTGGCCGCCCGCCATGCCTCAAACGGGCGTCGCCGCGTGACGCCGGGCTTCTGGGAGGCCGCGCGCTACTGGCTGCAGCTTGGCCTGATCAGTTTCGGCGGGCCAGCCGGCCAGATCGCCCTGATGCAGAGCGAGCTGGTCGATCGCCGGAAATGGATCGGCCAGCGCGAATTCCTGCAGGCGCTGAACTTCTGCATGCTGCTGCCTGGGCCGGAGGCCCAGCAGCTGGCGACCTATATCGGCTGGCGCATGCATGGCGTCTGGGGCGGGATCGTCTCCGGCGGCCTGTTCGTGCTGCCGGGCGCGATCCTGATGATGGGGCTCGCCTGGCTGGCGGCCGCTCATGGCGACGCCGGGCTGGTGGGCGCGGTGTTCGACGGGGTGAAGCCGGTGGTGGTCGCGGTCGTCGCCTTCGCGGTCTGGCGCATCGGAGCGAAGAGCTTCACCCATTGGGCGCCGGTGGCGCTGGCTGCGTTCGCGTTCGTCTCATTGCGATTCCTGGGACTGTCCTTCCCGATCGTCGTGTTCGGCGCCGGTCTGGTCGGCTGGATCGCGGCGAAGCGGGGATTCGACGGCTTCGCCGCCGGCGGGCATGGCGCGCCCGCCTCCGCCGATCCCACCGGGCCGAGCCCCTCCTGGGGGACGGTTTTGAAGCCGCTTCTGGCCTTTGTGATCCTGTGGAGCGTCCCGGTCGGGCTGCTGCTGGCGCTGGCGGGAACCGAGCCCTATCTGGGCGTTATCAAGCTGTTCACCATCGCGGCCTTCGTGACCTTCGGCGGGGCCTATGCGGTTTTACCCTATATCGCGGAGGCGGCGGTGGCGGCCCAATGGCTGTCGCCGGCGGAGATGGTGAACGGCCTCGCCCTGGCGGAATCGACGCCGGGGCCGTTGATCCTGGTGAACGGCTATGTCGGCTTCTTCGCCGGCTGGGCCAAGGGGAACCTGCCAGCGGCGCTGCTGGCGGGCGGGACGGCGGTTTATCTCACCTTCCTGCCCAGCTTCCTGTTCATCTTCGCGGGCGGACCGTTCCTGCAACGCTTGAGCGGGAACAAGCTGGCGCAAGGCGCGCTGGCCGCGATCACCGCCGCGGTGGTGGGCGTGATCCTGAATCTGGCGGTTTTCTTCGCCGTCGCGGTCTGGCAGGAGACCCCGGCCGACGCGCGCTGGCTCAGCGTGGCCCTCTGCCTGTTCGCCCTGGCCGCCCAGGTGATGAAGAAGCTCTCGACGCCCTGGCTGGTGGCGATCGGCGCGGCGGTGGGCGGTGGGCGGTATCTATTGGGGTAGGGTTGATCGAGCGCCTCCAGCGATC
Organism: Elsteraceae bacterium; assembly: GCA_049240905.1. Classification (GTDB taxonomy): domain Bacteria; phylum Pseudomonadota; class Alphaproteobacteria; order Elsterales; family Elsteraceae; genus JBMLRS01. The sequence goes on along the minus strand of JBMLRS010000107.1, from coordinate 11,367 downwards.
CCCTCGCCCTGAGCAACGTCGAAGGGTCGGGCAAACTCACCACCGGCTCCCGCCCGCCTGCCCTTCGACAAGCTCAGGCTGAGGAAACCGATTGCTTTCGCAAGGGAGCAAGCGCGGCGACCTTAATCCTCGTCCGGCGCGTCCGGGTCGATCGGCACGCCGGGCAGATGCTTGGCGGAGCGGATCGCCAGCGAGGTCTTCACGTTGGCGACGTTCGGGGCGGAGGTGAGCTGCGTGGTCAGGAAGCGCTGATAATCGTCCCAGTCGCGCGCCACGATCTTCAGCAGGAAATCGGTCTCCCCCGCCAGCATGTGGCATTCGCGCACGCGCGACCAGCCGTCGATCAGCGCCTCGAACGACTTCAGGTCCGCCTCCGCCTGGCTGGAGAGCCGGACATGGGCGAAAACGGTGACGCCGAAGCCCATCGATTCCGGGTTGATGTCCGCGTGATAACCACGGATGTAACCAGCGTTCTCCAACGAGCGGACGCGGCGCAGGCAAGGAGGCGCCGAAATGCCCACCCGCGAGGCGAGCTCGACATTGGTCATACGGCCGTCGGCCTGCAGATCCGCCAGGATCCGACGATCGATTTTATCCAACTTTACGCGTCGCACGGTAGGCGCCCCTCATTTTGCGAAAGGAAATTACTTGTTCTCTTCCGAAGCCACAAGACAATGACGCGCCTTCCCCTTGTTCCCCCGCCCAGCTGCTGGATTCTGACCGACGGCAATGTCGGCACGATGAACCAGTGCCTGGGATTGACCGAAGCCCTCGGCGTCGAACCCTCCATCCGCCTCAGCCGGCCGCGCGCGCCCTGGCGCTGGCTGGCGCCGGCGATGTGGCCCTGGCCGCTGGCGGCCCAACCGAAATCGGCCGACTCGTTCGACCCACCCTGGCCCGAGCTGCTGATCGCCTCCGGCCGCACCTCCTTCGCGCCCGCCGCCGAAATCCGCCGCCGATCGGGCGGGAAGACGGTGCTGGTGGCGATCCAGCATCCGCGCACGCCGCTTTCCTGGTTCGATCTGGTGATCATCCCCGCCCATGACCGGGAAACCGGCCCGAACGTGCTGTCGACCGAGGGCGCGCTGAACCGGGTGAGCGCGGCCGCGCTGGCCAAGGGAAAGGCCGAGTTCGAACCGGTCTACGCCCATCTGCCGCGCCCGCTGATCGCCGTGCTGCTGGGCGGCAGCAATCATCGCTACAATTTTGACGCGGAAGTGGGCGCGCGGCTGGGCGCGCAGCTGGCGTCGGTCGCCAAGGCCAACGGGGCCGGATTGGCCCTGACCGCCTCGCGCCGCACCGACGCGCAAGCGCTGGCGGCGCTGATGGCCGAGCTGCAGGATGTTCCGCATGATCTGTGGAGCGGCGAGGGCGCCAATCCCTATATGGGCCTCCTGGCGCTGGCCGATCACATCGTGGCGACGGAGGATTCCGTCTCCATGGTCTCCGAGGCGCTGATGACCGGAAAGCCGGTGCATGTGGCAAAGCTCAAGGCCAAGCGAAAAGGGGGTGGGGGAAAGTTCGCCGAACTGCATCAGCGCTTCTTCGACCAGGGACGCACGCGCCCCTTCGCGCCCGATTCGTCCGGCGCCTTGCCCCACTGGACCTACGCGCCATTGAACGACACCATGGCCGCCGCGACGCGGGTGGCGGCGCTGTTGAGCAAGAGCAAGGAGAACGGCGCGTGAGCCCATATGTGGATCCGGACATGGCGAAAGTGCTGGAGCGCATGCGCGCGCTGCCCCCGGTGGACCTGACCGTTCCGCCGCTGGCCGAGGCCCGCGCGCTGTTCGAAGAGAATTGGCGGACCACCAACGAGATCGCCGTGCCGCTGCCGGAGGTGCGCACGCTGATGGTGCCGACCCCGGCCGGCGACCGGGTGGCGCGGCTCTATCGGCCGATCGCGGCGGGGGCGCTGCCGGTGCTGCTCTATTCCCACGGCGGCGGCTGGACCTTCGGCAGCCCGGCCAGCCATGACCGCATGACCCGCCTGCTGGCGCTGGAGAGCGGGATGGCCGTGCTGTCGCTCGATTACCGTCTGGCGCCGGAGCATCCCTTCCCCAGCTCGATCGAGGATCTGACCGCAGCCGCCGCCTGGCTGCGCGACGCAGGCCCGGCCCTGGGGTTGGACCCCCTGCGCTGGGGCATCGGCGGCGACAGCTCGGGGGCCAGCCAATCCCTGCGGACCTTGCAGCATCTGCGCGACGAGAATCTGCCGCTCCCCAAGGCCGGCTTGCTGTTCTACGGCTGCTTCGAGCCGGATTTCACGACCGAGAGCCACAAGCTGTTCGGCGACGGCTCCTGGGGCCTGACCACCGACCGCATGCGCTGGTTCTGGAGGAATTACCTGGGCGCGCGCTCCGCCGACGAGGCCGCGCCGGGACGACGCAGCCTGCGCGGCCTGCCGCCGCTCTATCTGATGGCGGCCGGTTTGGATTGCCTGCGCGACGACACAGTGAAGCTCGCCGGCAAATTGTCCTCCGCCGACGCGTCTTTCTGTTTTGACAATTGCCCCGGGTTGATTCACGGATCGATGCAGTTGACCCACGCAGTTCCCGCAGCCCGCGCGGCCCTGTCGCGCGCCGCCAAATGGATGGCCGCTCATGTCTAATCCCCTCGACGAACACGACGGCCTGGGCCTCGCGGCCCTGGTGACCTCCGGCGAGGTCACCGCGCATGAGCTGCTGACCCTCACCCTGAACCGGGTGGCGGAGCGCAATCCCGCGATCAACGCCGTGGTGCAGAATTTCGAGGAGAAAGCGCGCGCGCAGATCGACGCCGGGCTCAGCCCCGGGCCGTTCAAGGGCGTGCCCTTCCTGCTGAAGGACATGAGCGTCGGCTATCAGGGCACCAAGACCACCGGCGGCTCCCGCTTCTTCGCGGACTATGTCGCCCAGCGCAACGCGACCTTGGTAGACCGCTATCTCGCCGCCGGTTTGGTGATCTTCGGCAAGACGAACGCGCCGGAGATGGGCCTATGTCTGGCGACCGAGCCCGATCTTTACGGCCCCTGCCGCAATCCATGGAACCCGGACCGGGTGCCCGGCGGCTCCAGCGGCGGCGCCTCGGCCGCGGTCGCCGCGCGCATGCTGCCGATGGCGCATGCGACCGACGGCGGCGGCTCCATCCGCGTGCCCGCCTCCACCTGCGGATTGTTCGGCATGAAACCGACGCGCGGCCGCGTGCCGGCCGGCCCGGAAGTGGGCGAGGGCTGGAACGGCTTGTCGCACGGCCACGCCGTCACCCTCAGCGTGCGCGACAGCGCGGCTTTGCTGGACGCGACCTTGGGCCCGGCGCCCGGCGACCCCTACGGCGTCTCCCTCCCCGCCCGCCCCTTCCGCGAGGAGGTGGACAGCCCGATCGAGATCCTGCGGATCGGCGTCTCCGCCCATTCGCATCAGGGCGCCATCCCCTCGGACGAGGTGCGCGCCGCGCTGATCCACACCGCCCAGCTCTGCGCGGAACTGGGCCATCTGGTGGAGTGGGAGGACCCGGCCTACGACCATGACGCCTTCCTGGCCGCGCGCCTGAAAATCATCCCCGCCAACATCCGCGCCGTGCTGAACCGCCGCGCCAAGGCTTTGGGCCGCGAGGTGACCGAAGCCGACGTGGAGCCCGTCACCTGGGCGATGGCGGAGATCGGCCGGACCATGCCGGCCAGCGACTATCTCGACGCCGTTTTGGCCATGCACAAGCTCGGGCGGGAGTTTGCGGCTTATCACCAGCGCTACGACGTGCTGCTGACGCCGACCAACGCGACGGAGCCGGTCCCGGTCGGCTGGCTCGACACGCGGCTGAAGGACCTGAGCGTCTATCGCGACCGGATGAACGCCTTCGGCGGCTACACCGCCATCTTCAACATGACCGGCCAGCCCGCCATGTCCGTCCCCTTGGCCTGGTCCAAGGCGGGCTTGCCCTTGGGCATGCAATTCGTCGCAGAATTCGGCCGCGAAGACGTGCTGTTCCGCTTGGCCGGCCAGTTGGAGAAGGCGCAGCCCTGGTTCAACAAGCGGCCGAGCTTGTGGGGGTGAGGGGAGGGGCGGTTTCGGCTGAATGGTTTCCTCTTGGCGAAGCCGGTGAGGCCAAGTATTGGCTGGGGGTCATCGGTCTTACCGGTCGACGATCAAAGCGAGAGACGTGGGAAGACCGTCGAATCTATTCAGTTTTGGGTCGCATCATTATTTGATATCCCTCACACTCGACCGTTCGAGAACCGAACGAAAGGCCGTTTTATGCGCCCTTCGGCGATCCATTGATCCTCGACTTCGTTCAGGCTTGGTTTGACGCCCAAATCGTCGAGGATTCTGTGGCTGAGGTTTATGAATAATCTTGCGTAGGATTCCGCCGCAAAATTCTTGTTGATCTGAGCTTTTGTAAGCTGCGTGGGAGACTCGCTCGGCAGCACATCTGAAATGAAAGTGGCCCAGCCATCTTTCCTCCCACCCCTGAACATTTCCACCGCGATCCAGACCCTGACCATTTTTCTAGGGCTCGACAGGAACGGAGTTAGCTGCTTCCAAAATTCTTCGGTTTTCTCAAACTGAGCTATATACGCCCACGCTTTTTCCTTGATTACATTGGCGTTCTCTACAGTTTTTTGGTTATATTCATATGATACCTCATCGAGTTCATCAAGCATCTGCAATAGGAACGCTGAGTCGAATTTGCTGCCATCGCCTATCATGGCTTTGTACTCCTTACCTAAGCTATGAACATATAAGTTTTCTTCTTGATAAATATTGAGATTCTTCCCAGGAATTCGGGGTGGCAAAGGCGGGAAGACAAGGGGCGGAATGCTGGTAGATTCTGATTGAGATTGACCCTGCGTTGACCGTTCGGTGGCCGTTTCATTGTTCACTTTACTTTGACATTTTTCGATCTCCTGCAGCCCTCGTTGATACTGCTCCAGATATGGTTGTCCTCGCAGACTCTCTCGTAATGTAATACCAGGCGCGACGTTTGTAGAATATTCAGCGGAGATGCATGTGTGCACATCTTTTGGCAGAATAACGATATTACTACTGTTGTTTACCGACCGAGGATCATTTGGTCGATCAGTAAAGTACAGATACTGATGTTCTTCGACGATATGATGAAACTCATATTTTGGGAGCAACGGCAGAAACAGAGCCTTGAAGGTCTCCATGCGATACGCCTCAGCGTAGGGCCCTTCAGGACGAGTAGCGTCGGCTTGCCCGATGAAAGAGCGATCTGTCGATCTTGGGAATCCGATCCTTGGATCCACGAATGTCGGCACGCTGTACATCGCAACATAAGTCGGCGTCGTTGTGTGCCACCGCAGCAACATCCCCGCGCTCGGATCACGCCCTGCTTCGGACAGCAGAGGATCATCCGGCTTGGGGATGTCGGCGGGTCGTAGAGAGACTTGAAAGCGTGAGGCGCCGTCGTTCGCCGCCGCCGGGGGAGCTTGAGGCGAGTCCGAGCTTGGCGTTGGATCGGAGGACGCCTCGTCAGAGACAGGGTCGCCGTCGTTCTCATCCAACCACTGGCCGGCGCCGGGTTGCCCGACGGGCACGCGGGGCTGGTTCGGATCGAACCGACGGATCTCCCAATTCTGAACCAGTCTTAGATACTGGTTGATCGCCCCCGCGAAGGCGGCGTGCTTGTCCATGATGTCGGGTGGGAAAAGGTCGGAACGAGGCATCGAGCAATCTCCTTAGATTGTTCCCTATATGTTCCTATCTTTTTCACGAGTCAATCCTGTGTTAACTGACCGGAATTTGGTCCCCTCACCCCTCCCGGAACTGCAGCGCCGCGAGCCGCGCGTAGAGGCCACCAGCGGCGACCAATTCCTCATGCTTCCCTTCGGCAACGATTTTTCCGTTGTCCATGACGAGGATGCGGTCGGCGGAGCGGACGGTGGCTAAGCGGTGCGCGATCACCAGGGAGGAGCGGCCGATCATCAGGCGGTCGAGGGCGTTTTGGACGGCGCGTTCGCTTTCGGCGTCGAGCGCGGATGTCGCTTCGTCCAGCAGTAAAAGGGCCGGGTCGCGCAGGATGGCGCGGGCGATGGCGATGCGTTGGCGCTGGCCGCCGGAGAGGCGCACGCCGCGCTCGCCGACCTGGGTTTTCCAACCCTCCGGCAGCTTGTCGATAAATTCGGTGGCGAAGGCGGCGGCGCCGGCGGCGCGCACGTCGGCGTCGGAGGCGTCCGGCCGGCCGTAGCGGATATTGTCCTCCACGCTGGCGGCGAACACCACGGCGTCCTGGGAGACCACGCCGATGCGGGCGCGCGCGGCCTTGGGGTCCACCTCGCGCAGGTCCAGGCCATCCAGCAACACCGATCCCGCCTCCGGATCGTAATAGCGAAGGAGAAGCTGAAACACCGTGGATTTGCCGGCGCCGCTGGGGCCGACCAGGGCCACGCGCTCGCCCGGCTTGATCGAGAAGGTCAGGCCTTCCAGCGCCAGACGGTCGGTGCGGGTGGGATAGCGGAAATTGACCGCGCGCATCTCAACGGCGCCCTGCGCGGGGTTCGGCAGGAGTTTGGGGTTGGCGGGGGCGAGGATGGCGGATTGCGTGTCCATCAGCTCGAACAAGCGCTCGGTCGCGCCAGCCGCGCGCTGAAGATCGCCCATCACTTCGGAGATCGCGCCGGCCGCGCCGGCCACCACGGCGGCGTAGAACACGAAGGCGGAGAGTTCGCCGGGGCTGATCCGGCCGCCCAGCACGTCATGCCCGCCGATCCACAGGATCACGCTGATCGCCCCGAACACCAAGAAGATCACGCAGGCGGTGAGCAGGGCGCGCGCGGAGACCCGCTCCATGGCGACCGAAAAGGCGCTCTCCACCTGTCCGGCGAAGCGCTTGGCGTCCGCGTCCTCCCGCGTGAAGGCCTGCACGGTGCGGATGGCGGAGAGGGATTCATCGATCTGCACGCTGAGATCGGCGATGCGATCCTGGCTGAGGCGCGAGAGCCGGCGCACCCGGCGGCCATAGGTCAGGATCGGGACCAACACCAAGGGCACCACCAGAAACACCAGAAGCGTGAGCTTGGGGCTGGTCGCGATCAGCAGGGCCGTGCCGCCCGCGAACAACAGGCTGTTGCGCAGGGCGATCGAGACCGAGGTGCCCACCACCACCTGCACCAGCGCCACGTCGCTGGTCAGACGGGAGGAGATCTCCGACGTGCGCTGAGAATCATAGAAGCCGGGATCCAGCAGCAGCGTGTGGGCGAACACGTCGCGCCGGATGTCCGCCACCACCCGCTCGCCGATGAAGGACACCAAGTAGTAACGGGCGTAGGTGGAGCCGGCCAACAGGATGACCACGCCAAACAGGATCAGCACCGCCTGGTCCAAAAGGCCGCCGTCGCCGACCACGAAACCCTTGTCCACGAGGTAGCGCAAGCCTCCGCCCAGCGCCAACACCGTGCTGGCGGCGATCACCAGCGCGATCGAGGCGAGCGCGACCGAGCGTTTGTAGGGCAGCACATAGGCGAAGAGGCGGCGCAGCACGCCGAGGTTCCGGCTGCGCGGCCGTTCGGCCCCGGTGAACTGATCCGCGAAGGCGGGTTTGCGCATGCCCATGAAAGTTAGTCCGAAGCCAGGGCGACCGTCTCGCCGGTGGCGGCGGACAGATCGGCTGACAGCAGGGCGACGAGATCGGCCCCGCCGCGCGTGCCGATCCAGCGGTCGTCGACCAGATCGAAGTGGCTGGCCCCGGAGATTGGAGAGGACAGCCAGATCTGCTGGTTCGGCCCATGCTTGTTGATCACGAAGCTGCGGCGGTCCTCGGTCTCAATCGTGAGGATCCCGTTGATCAGATCGACCTCGACCGAGTCGACCGCGTCTTCAATCCGCTCCGCCAGAGCGCTGAGGAAAGCGTCGGCGAGGGCGTCGAAGCGGCTTTGGTCATTGTTCATGGAGGCGAAGGCTCGCAAACAGGCGGGTGAACAGGGGCGGGCCGCCCTGGAGCGGCGCGTCAAAGCTTGGGGCTAGCACCCACGCGACGATCAGGCAAGCGCGGGCGCATGATTTCGGTTGCCGCCGCCCTGTGGTTTCCGGTATGACCGCCGACTTCACGCGGACTCGCCTGGGTCCGCGATCCTCTCTCCATAAGCGTCCGGCGATGAGCAATCGTGGACGCCTGACAGCAGGTCACCGTCATGAAGGCCAACATTCATCCCGATTACCACGAGATCACCATCGTCATGACGGATGGGACGACCTATCAGACCCGCTCCACCTACGGGAAGCCGGGCGACACGCTGCGTCTGGAGATCGACCCGAAGTCGCATCCGGCCTGGACCGGCGGCAATCAGCGCCTGATGGACGCCGGCGGCCAGCTGGCCCGCTTCAACAAGCGATTCCAGGGGCTCGGTTTGAAAGGCTGAGGTCCAGCCGCTGGATCCGCAGATACAGTCGGTAGCTGCGGTCCAGCAGGCTCTGAAGCGCGGCCGGCAAGGTCACGTCGAACACGCAGTCAACCGCGAGGCAGACCTTCTGCCCGGATAGGCGGTGCTGTTCGTCCAGCGCGTCATCCGCGCTCATTTCTCCGGAATGCACGGCGCGCTGCACCAGCAGCCAAGCCATCACCTGGGTCAGACGCGAGGTCAACCGCATGGTCTCGCAGCTGACCGCCAGGCGCACATCCATGCTTTCGCGTTGATCGCTCATCGAGGCGGCGACATAGTCGCGCGCTTCGATCAGAAGCCCCATGGCTTCGTCATACACCCGCGAAAAAAAGATTGGGACCATCCGCGCCCCTCCTTTCGCTTGTCTATCTCCCTCGGATCGGATGAGCGTCCGCACGGAGAGGCCACAGGAGAAAACTATAAAGCCAGCATGAATCGACCAGAGGCAAAAATACACAAAAATTATTGTAATTGAGGCTTTTCGCCAAAAGCCGCCCCTTCGGCTAGAATTCGCCGATAAGACCCTTTCGCGCAAGACGCGTGATCATCCTCAGCTTCAGCCAATTAAATGAGCGCAGGCTTGCGCGTTTTGTGCGCAATTCGGCGCGGTTGGAACAAGCGCAGGACGCAGGCGGATCGGCCGCCGTCAGACCAGAAGCGCGCTCAAGGCGTCGCGCAGCGCGCCGGCGATGGGCGTCGGGCGTCGGGTCTCGCGGTCGACGAAGACATGCACGAAGAAGCCTTCCGCCGCCGGCGCGTCCTCGCCCGGCGCGAACAGGCCGACCTCATAGCGCACGCTGCTGTTTCCCAGCTTGCCGACCCGCAGGCCCGCCGCGATCACCATCGGAAACTCCAGGGAGCGGCGATAGCGGCAGCCGTTCTCCACCGCCAGCCCGATGGTCGACCCCGCCGCGTAATCCAGCACGCCGCGATCGATCAGGTAGGCGTTAATCACCGTGTCGAAATAGCTGTAATAGACGGTGTTGTTGACGTGGCCGTAGACGTCGTTGTCCATCCAGCGGGTCGGGATGTCGAGGAAATGGCGATAGTCCGCGCGGGTCGCGCCTGCGGCTTCAGACATGAATCAAGGCTCTTTCGTCAGGATTTGGGTTTGAACAAGGCTTCGGCCCCGCCGATATGGGCGCGGCGCGCGGAAATCGCCGATTTCGCGCGCTCGATCTCCGCCTGCAGCTCGACGATGTAGGCCTCCAGATCGGAGATCGAGAGCGGATCGAGGTTGGTTGGCTTGGGCCGCAGGGTCTTCGGCGCGTCGTCGTCGATCGGATCCGCCATGCTGAAAAACCCCTTTCTTCCTTGCTAACCTATCGCAAGCCCTTATACCAACGCCCATATCTTGGTAAACACGCCCGAGAAGACCCGTTTCCTCATGCCGCCGTCCGTCGCTGCGGCCGTGAAGCGCTGGAGAGAATTATGGCCCTGCCTTTGATGCCCAAAGCGACCGCCGTTTGGCTGGTCGAGAACACCACCCTGACCTTCGACCAGATCGCGGAGTTTTGCGGTCTGCACGCCCTGGAAGTGCAGGCGATCGCCGACGGCGAAGTCGCCCAGGGCATGCATGGATTGGATCCGGTCGCCAATGGCCAGGTCACCCACGCCGACATCAAGGCGTCCGAGGCTGATCCCAACCGACGCCTGACCCTGACCGCCTCCAGCGTCCCGGAAGTGGCGAACAAGCAGAAGGGCCCGCGCTACACGCCGGTCGCCCGCCGGCAGGACAAGCCGGACGCGATCGCCTATCTGATCAAGGCCCATCCGGAGCTGACAGACGCGCAGATCGTGACCCTGATCGGCACAACCAAGCCGACGATCGCCGGCGTGCGCGAACGCACGCACTGGAACATGCTCAACATCCGCGGCCGCCATCCAGTGACCCTCGGCCTCTGCACCCAGGCGGATCTCGAAGCCGCGCTGGAGAAGGCCCGCCGCTCCGGCAAGGTCGCGCGCGCGCCGGAGCCGATGGAGATCGTCGAGGAATAACGGGCGGGAGGGAACAACCCTCCCCTTCCAACACGGCCGTTTTCAACGCTTGGCATGCGTTTTGCGGACCGATCGGCTCTTCCTTCCGACAGGTGGAGCTGAGACATGCCTGGGCCGTTTCAAGACGCTTTCGATCCCGAAACCCGCCTCGGCGGCTGCCCCTGCGGCCAGCACGCCAGCCTTGAGGCGCATAACAAGGCGCTGACCGCGACGGCGGTGACGCGCGAGACCGGCGTCGAGGAGCTTACCGCCCGCGTCGTCGAGAACGCCGTCGTTCAGGCGATTTTCGGCGGCGACGCCAAGCGCCGCGCCTTTCTGAAAGCCGTGGGCTCCGCCACCGCCGCCGCCGTGGTGGCGCAGGTCTTCCCCTTGGCCCTCGCGCGCGAGGTCGCGGCGCAGACGCCAAAGGCCCCAGAGAAGAAGGACCTCAAGATCGGCTTCATCCCGATCACCTGCGCCAGCCCGATCATCATGGCGGCGCCGATGGGCTTCTACGCCAAGCAGGGGCTGAACGTCGAAGTAGTGCGCACCGCCGGCTGGGCGGTGATCCGCGACAAGTCGATCGCCAAGGAATATGACGCCGCCCACATGCTGGCGCCGATGCCGCTGGCGATCTCGATGGGCGCGGGCTCCAACCCGATCCCCTGGTCGATGGCCGCGATCCAGAACATCAACGGTCAGGCGATCACGCTCGCCAACAAGCATAAGGAAAAGCGGAATCCGAAGGATTGGAAGGGCTTCAAGTTCGCCGTGCCCTTCGACTACTCCATGCATAACTATCTGCTGCGCTATTATCTGGCGGAGCATGGGCTGGATCCGGACAAGGACGTGCAGATCCGCGCCGTGCCGCCGCCGGAGATGGTCGCCAACCTGCGCGCCGACAATATCGACGGCTTCCTGGGCCCGGATCCCTTCAATCAGCGCGCCGTGTTCGACGGGGTCGGCTTCATCCATCTGCTGACCAAGGAGCTGTGGGACGGCCACCCCTGCTG
>JBMLRS010000106.1:0-4328 GCA_049240905.1 Elsteraceae bacterium | reverse complement strand
CTGGTCGGCGCCGACCTCACCGGCGCGCAGTTCAAAGGCGCGATTCTGATCGACACGGTGTTTGCGACGGCGGTTTACGAGATGAGCCAGTTCGCCCAGGCCGACACCTCGCGCGCAAAGTTCCCTCGCCCCGGCAAGGATCTGCTGATCAAGTTGCAGGACGCCCTGGATCTGCATGCGACATGGCTGAGTTCGCTGGGCAAGAGCGGCGTTCAACTGGATCTTTCGATCGCCGATCTGCGCCAGGCGCAATTCTACAAAGCGGAGCTTGCGGTGGCGAATTTCCGCGCGTCGATCCTCGCCCGCGCGCTGTTCCGCGAGGCTACGCTGACCTTGGCGGATTTCGGCGGCGCCGATCTGCGCCAAGCGGACCTGACCGCGGCCGATCTGCGCGGCGCCAACTTCACCCGCGCCAATCTGACCGGGGCGAAGCTTGATCGGGCGATCAGCGGCCCCGTCGCGATCATGGGGCGCGCCACGCAGCAGACGCCGGCCCGCTTCGCCCACGCCAAGCTGGTCGGCCTATCGGCCATGGACGTGGATCTGACCGGCGCGGACCTGACCAACGCGGACCTGACAGGGGCCGATCTCAGCGGCGCCAAACTGGTCGGCGCGGACCTTACCGGCGCGATCATGACCGACGTCAATCTGGCGAACGCGGATTTCAGCCGCGCGAAGCTGCCGGGCTGAAACGGGATCAGTTTTGTCTGATCTGGGGAGGTCGTCATCGCACGCCCGGCTCGAGGCGTCGGCTTACGCGGGGGCCGCCATCCGCCGCGCGAGTTCGCGCTCCGCAAACTTCGCGAACGCCTCTTTCAGGCCCGCCACCTTGGGCACCAGCCAGGATCCAGTGCCCGCCCCGCCCAACAGTTCGACCTGTTCAGGCGCGCCGCGCCACAGCGCGACCAGCAGCCAGGCGATGATCGCCTCGAATTGGTTCATGTTGTCGGGCGGCGGCAATTTCCAGAAATCGGCGAGCTCCAGCGAGGAGCGGCCGGTTAGACGCTCAACCACGATGCGCCAGATCGCCTTCATGACGTCGGGTCGGTCGCGATAACCCCAATTGATGCCGCCGAAGGCCGGGTCCTCCAGCGCCACCAGCCAGATGGCGACCTGGGCGTTTACCTCCACCACATGCCGACCGGCGGTGGGCGCGCCGTCCGCCTCCAGCAGCGGAGCGAAAGGCAGTTCCTCCGTCGGACGATCCAGCGGCCCCAGCCTTGGCAAGCCGAACATGCGGCGCGTCAAGGGCCAGTGCGGCAGCGTGGCGTAACCCGAGAGCGGGATGGAGGCAGGCAGCGCGAACCCATCCTCCGGGCTTTTGAAGAAAGCCTCGATCACCCGGCGCGAAAGATCCGCCTGGCGCAGCACCGGCTCATCTGGCGCGACCGGCCCGGAAAGAGGCCCGTCATAGCCGATCAGCACGTCCTCCGGCAGATCGGCCAGGAAGCTCGACATGGCCTGCACGGACAGCAGTCTTGGCGCGCCGCCGCCGTCGCAGACATGCGCGCCGCGCGCAGGGGAAGGATCAAGCCCGACGGCGCGCATTCGACATCCACTACACCTTGATTTTCGGGTCCAACCAATCTCGCAGCGCGTCGCCAAACAGGTTGAACGCAAACACCGCCAGACTGATCGCGACGCCGGGGAAGATGATCATCCACGGCGCCTCGCGGTAGAAGTCTGACGCATTTCCCGACAACATCAAGCCCCATGCGGGAGTTGGCTCCGTGACGCCCAACCCTAGGAAGCTGAGAGACGCCTCAAGGAGGATCGCCTGCGCGACGTAGGCCGTGAAGAGAATCAGATAAGGCGCGGTCACATTCGGCACGATATGGCGGAAGATAATGCGCGTATTGCTGTATCCCGCCGCGCGCGCGGCGTCGACGTAGGGCATTTCGCGGATCGCCAGCGCCGAGGAGCGCAGCACGCGGGCGACCTTCGGAATCACGGGAATCGCGATCGCGCCGATCAGGTTGAAATCGATGCCCAACCACTGACCTTTGCCGAGAATCGCGACGACGACCAGCGCCAGGACGATGATCGGGAAGGACAGCATGATGTCGATCACCGCGGAGATCACCATGTCCACCTTGCCGCCGAAATAGGCGGCGACCACGCCGATGATCGCGCCGATCGTGCAGCCCGTGATCGCGGACAGGAAGCCCACCGCCAGCGCCGTGCGGGCGCCGTAGATGATGCGGCTGAACACGTCGCGACCGAAGGCGTCGGTGCCGAACAGATGGTCCAGCGAGGGCGGCCCCAGCATCGCGCCGAAATCGACCGCGACCGGATCGTAGGGCGCCACGACGTCGGCGAAGATCGCCGCGAACACCATGACCAGGATCACCCCCAGTCCCAGCGCGCCGGTCGGCTGCAGGATGATGAACTGGAGGATGGGGTGGCGCCGCTTTGGCACCTTGTAGTTTGCGCCGGTGACGATCGACGCGCCTGCGGGAGCAGCCATTAGCGATACCTGATCCGTGGATCGAGCCGCGCATAGAGCAGATCGATGATGAGGTTGACGACGATGAACACCACGGCGACCAGCATGACCAGAGCCTGGATCATGGTGTAGTCGCCGCGCGTGATGGACTGCACGAACAGCTTGCCGATGCCGTTCAGATTGAACACCTGCTCGGTCACCACCAGACCGCCGATCAGGAAGGCGAACTCAAGCCCCACCACCGTGATGACCGGCAGCATGGCGTTGCGCAGCGCATGGCGCATCACCACCAGCCGCTCATAGACGCCCTTGGCGCGGGCGGTGCGGATGTAATCCTCCTTCATCACCTCCAGCACGGAGGAGCGCATCATGCGGGTGGCGACCGCGGAGTAGCGGTAGCCCACCGCCAGAGCGGGCCAGATCAACTGCGAGATGTTGGCGACCGGATCGACGAAGAAGGAAGTGAAGGTGATCGGCGGCAGCCAACTGAAATAGATCAGCAACGACAGGATGATCAGCATGCCCAGCCAGAAGGCCGGGATCGCGAGCCCCGCCACCGCGAATGTTCGGATCAAATGGTCGATCCAACTGTCTCGATAGAGCGCGGCGATGGTTCCTAGCGGTATGGCGATCAGCACCGCGATGATCGTCGCCATCACCGCGACCTGGAAGGACAGCTCCAGCCGCAGCGCGATCTCGGAGGCCACGGAATTGCCGGTCCACATGGAGGTGCCGAAATCCAAGGTGGCGAGGCCGACCATCCAATCGCCGAATTGGGCGTAGAGCGGCTTGTCCAGCCCCAGACGCTTGCGTTCGGCGTCCAAGGTTTCCTGGCTGACAGCGGCGCCCTCGCCACGCAGCTTCACTTCGACGACGTCGCCGGGCATGACGCGCAGCATGAAGAACACCATCACGGCCACGCCGATCAGGGTGGGAATGGTCATGGCGAAACGGCGGATGATATAGCGCAGCATCGGCTCAGACCTTCAGGCAGGCGGTGAAATGGCCGTCGACCGTCTGCTTCAGCGGCGGCACGGTCTGGCGGCATTCGTCGGTCGCAAGCGGGCAGCGGGTGTTGAACACGCAGCCGGTGGGCGGGCGCAGCGGGCTTGGCAGCTCCCCGCCCAGGGTGCGGGCCTTGCGCGCCTTCTCCACGATCGGATCGGGCACGGGCGCCGCGTCCAGCAGCGCTTGGGTGTAGGGATGCTGCGGGTTGCGATAGATCTCGTCGCGTCCGGCGATCTCCATGATCTTGCCCAGATACATGACCACGACCCGATCGGAGATATGACGGACGACCGCCAGATCATGCGCGATGAACAGGTAGGTGAGGCCGAACTCCTGCTGCAGATCCTCCAGCAGATTCATCACCTGGCCCTGGATCGACACGTCCAACGCGGAGACCGGCTCGTCGCAGACAATGAATTTCGGCTTCATCGCCAGCGCGCGGGCGATGCCGACGCGTTGGCGCTGACCGCCGGAGAGCTCATGCGGATAGCGCTCGGCCATATAGGGGTAAAGGCCGACCTTGAGCAGAAGCTCCGCCACTTTCTCGTTGGCGGCCTTCTTGTTCGGCTCGATCTTATAGACGTTCAGCGGCTCGGCGATGATCTGCCCGCAGGTCATGCGCGGATTGAGCGAGCTGAAGGGATCCTGGAAGATCACCTGGATCTTGCGGCGGAACGCGGTCAGTTCGGACCCGTTGGCGTGGGCGAGATCCGCGCCCTCGAAGCGCACTTCGCCAGCGGTTGGATCATCAAGCCGCAGGATCGAGCGGCCGACCGTGCTCTTGCCGCAGCCGGACTCGCCGACCAGACCCAGAGTCTCGCCCGGAAACACGTCGAAGCTGATGTCGTTGACCGCCTTCACCAGGTTCGGCTTG
>JBMLRS010000105.1:0-1939 GCA_049240905.1 Elsteraceae bacterium | reverse complement strand
TCTTCGACGCGGCCCCGATCGACTTCCCCTATCTCGCGCCTGCCCCCGACGCCAAGGCCCGCTGGGAGAGCCGGCTGCCGAAAAGCGACCGCGCCAAGGTCGGCCTGATCTGGGCCGGCAATCCGGGCCACACCAACGACAAGCTTCGCTCTCGCCGCCTGGCCGAGTTCGCGCCCTTGCTTCGGCATGAGCGCGCGCGGTTCTACAGCCTCCAGGTCGGCGGCGCGCGCGCGCAACTCGCCGACGCCCCCGGCGCGATCGAGGATCTGGCCGACGCGCTCACCGATTTCGGCGAGACCGCCGCCGCGCTGACCCAGCTGGACCTGCTGATTTCGATCGACACGGGAACGCTCAACCTCGCCGGCGCGTTGAACTGCGAGGCCTGGGCGATTTTGCCCCCGAACCATTGCTGGCGCTGGCGCATGGAGGGAGAGATGAGCCCCTACTATCCGAGCGTTCGAGTGTTTCGCCAACTTGCGCCCGAGCGCGGCGACGCCGAGCCGCGCGACGCCGTCATCGCCAGGCTGGACCAAGCGTTCGACCGCTGGCTCAGCGCGTTTCCCGCACGAGGAGCGACCGCGTCATGACGTTTCGTCCCATCCTGATCGCCGCGCTCTGTCTCGGCGTTGCCGGCTGCGCCAACGAGCCGACGCCGATGTGGGCCGGGGCTCCCACCAGCGCCGCAGGCCTATGTCGCGCCCGGCTGGGTTCCGCCCTCCGCGGATCGCGCAGGGCCAGTTCAACGCCGTCTGGGTTCCGGCGCGTCGCCGGACGCGCTGCGCCTCCCGGCGGAGGCGATCCGCCCGCCGACGCAAATGCCGTTGACCAGCGCGCCCGGATCACCGTCCCTGTCGCCCTCTCCGCTGGATGGCCCCGGCTTTCAGCGGACCGGCCCCATCGCCTACGGACCGGGCGGAACCTACAACAGCGTGGGATCGACGATCTTCGGCCCGGGCGGCAGAGTCTGCACGCCCGTCGGTTCAAGCCTGACCTGCCTTTAGCGCGGCTGCAACTTGGCCTGAATCGCAAAAAGCCGAAAACAAGATCCGCTTACCTTGAAGCGGATCTTGTTTCAGGGCGCCTTGTGGATCGGGTCGGTCCAGAGGACCTGCGCCGGCTTCTCCACCGGTTCGATCTCCAGATTGACCACGACCGCCTCGTTGTCGCTGCGCACCAAAACGCATTCCAGCGTCTCGTCGGTCGAAGCGTTGATCTCCTGATGCGGCACATAGGGCGGCACGAAGATGAAATCGCCCGGCCCGGCCTCGGCGACATACTCGAGACGCTCGCCCCAGCGCATGCGCGCCTTGCCCTTCACCACGTAGATCACGCTCTCCAGCGCGCCGTGATGGTGGGCGCCGGTCTTGGCGTTGGGGTGAATATGCACAGTGCCGGCCCAGATCTTCTGCGCGCCGACCCGCGCGAGATTGATCGCCGCCGCGCGGTTCATGCCGGGCGTCTGGGCGGTGTTGGCGTCCAGCTGATCGCCGGGGATCACCTTCACGCCGTGGATTTTCCAATCCACCGGGGTCGCGGGGTCTGCGTGCGGATGATCATGCGTCGGGTCGGTCATGTCTTGTCCTGATGACAAGCGGCGCGCGACCATCCCTGATCGCCCGCGGCCTGCGGCTTCATGGAAGAATTCGATGGTTCCCGTCTCTCGCGGCTCAGTGCGGCGGAAGACGCGCTAGACCTGCTCCAGCTCGATCAACGAGCCGCAGAAGTCCTTGGGGTGAAGAAAGAGGATCGGCTTGCCGTGGCCGCCGATGCGCGGTTCGCCGTCGCCGAGGATTCGGGCGCCTTCGGCGATCAGTTTGTCGCGCGCGGCCAGAATGTCCTCGACCTCATAGCAGATGTGATGGATGCCGCCGGCGGCGTTGCGCGCCAGAAACCCGGCGATCGGCGAGGTTTCGTCCAGCGGCTCCAGCAGCTCGATCTT
>JBMLRS010000104.1:6828-10439 GCA_049240905.1 Elsteraceae bacterium | reverse complement strand
CCTCCGTCCCTACGCGACGCAGGACGGCGGCCGCGCGGCGGATGTGATCCTATCGGGCGTGAGGGTCGGCGGCGACGCGCTGCTCGGCCCGCCGGACGACGCCCTGCCGACCATAGAGCGCGTGATCGACGGCGCGATCGCCGCGGTTTGCGCGGAGGCGGTCGGGGCGATGGACGCGCTGTTGGCCCTTACAGTCGATTACCTGAAGACCCGCAGGCAGTTCGGCGCGTCAATCGGGAGTTTCCAGGCCTTGCAGCACCGCGCGGTCGACATGCTCACCCACGTCGAGCAAGCCCGCTCGATGGCGTTGTACGCGACGATGATGGCGCAGGCGGAGGACGCCGGGGAGCGACGGGCGGCGATCGCGGCGGCGAAGGTTCAGATCAATCGATCGGCGCGCTTCGTCGGGCAGCAGGCCGTGCAGTTGCATGGCGGCGTGGGCATGACCATGGAGTATCTCGGCGCGCATTATTTCCGCCGCCTGAGCATGATCGAACTGCAGTTCGCCGATACGCCGCATTGTCTGCGCCAGCTCTCCGCCCAGTGAACGAAGCGAGCGGTTTGGCGGTTTGTTCTGAAGCGTGAGACGCCACGACGCGCCTTCGCGCAGGACCCACGCTCGAGCGCGCCTTCAACTCAGCCTGAAGCGCGAAAAGCGGAACAGGCGCTGTTTTTCATAATGGTATGAACAGGATCCGCTTCAAAGGAAGCGGGTCTTGTTCTAGGCGGGAGTCTGAAGGTTCGGCCAGGTGATCCGACCTTGAAGCCGCACGATCGCGTTCACGTCGTCGCCCGGGCGCGGCGGCGCGCGGCCGTTCAGCACCACGTCGGACAGCAGCACCGAGAGTTCGACGTCCGGATTGACCAGCCCTTCAAGCCGGGCGACGGTCATGCGCACGTCCCAGACCTCGCGCCCGAACATCGGTCCGTCGAACAACCGGACCTGCTTCACCGGCCCTTGGATCGAATAGACGCCGGGCGGGGCGTCCTGCAGCGGCATGATCGACGACATGCCTTCGGTCGGCATCAACAAGGAGCCGTCGGGCTGCACCCATTCCGGGTATTTGGCGAAGATGTCGGCGTAGTTCGCCTTACCACGCGTCACCCGGACGGCCTCGACCTTGCCCACCTTGAACTGATGCGCGATCCCGGAGAGCGCGACCATGTGGCGGGACCCTTCGACGTAGAAGCCGCGATCGACCGGGAACATCACGTCCATCCAAGCGAGATCCATCACGCCGCGCAGCTCGCTGACGATGATGGCCTGCAACTGATTCGGCGCGATCAGCACTTGCTTGACCTGCAGCTCATGCTCGACTCCCTCGGTCGCGAAGGGCCAGACCGCGGTGAGCGCCGGCCTGCCGTCATGCTCCGACAGCAAGGCGGCGAAGCCGGACCGAGGGCCTGGCATCAGTCGAAGCGCGCAGCGCGGCTGGCCCGCGGGCAGCGGAAAGGGCTTCATCGTCGGATTGGCGGCGCAGCTGACCGCGTCCACGCCTGTCGGGAACTCCTCGGTCACCCGCTCGCTGAGAACCTTGTCAAGATCCAGGCCGAACGGCTGGAACCACCAGGAGGCGTCGAAAGCCGCCTCCGGGACGATATGCGTGACGTTGACCAAGGCGACGGTGGACATGCCCGCTCCGGAACAATTCGATGGAGCCCGGCGTCATAGCAGAAACCGCGCGCGCTGGCTCAAAGGATCCCATAGCGCGCGAACACGTCGGCCAACTTGTCGCCGCGCTGCAGGTCGCGCAGCGTGTTGCGCTCGCCCTTCACTTTCTCGAACGCGAGCGCGAGAACCGCTTGCTCCGCGCGCTGCGGCACCACGACCACGCCATCGGCGTCGCCGAAAATCAGATCTCCGGTCAGCACCTTCACGCCACCGCATTCGATCGGCACGTCAACGGCCATGATCTTGCCCCGCCCTTTGCTGTCCAGCGGCGCGATCCCGCCGTGAAAAACGGGATAGCCCATCGCGCGGATCGCCTTCACATCGCGAACGCAGCCGTCCATCAACGCCCCGGCGCTGCCGCGGGCTTTGGCCGCGGTCGACAGCAGCTCGCCCCAGGGGGCGACCCGGACGGGGTTGGAGCAGGCGAACACCGGGATCTCGTCCTTCTTCAGATCGTCGATCAGCGCGATCTCCAGCTCATAGGGATTGGAGCCTTCCGGCGCGTGGTAGACCTCCATGAAGGCTGCGGTGCGCGCGCGGCCGACCATCACCAACGCCTCGTCGAGCGGACGAACGCGCGAGGGCAGCGCTTGATCCATGAATCCAAGGTGGTCGAGACAGTCCGACAGAACGGATGTGAACAATTGAGCGCGGATCTCGTCGAGGCTATGCGTCACGGTGCTCTCTCCCCTAAGGTCGGCCCGGTGGAGCCGCTTTCGTTCTTGTGAATGCTTCGGCGCTGGCGAGCCGGCGTCGACCCTTTAGACTTCCCAGCCCGAGCGTCCTGCGCCGGACCGCGCGTCGTCAAGCGCGACGCGGTCGCCTTGGTTCAGGCGCAAGAAGAGCGCGGACTCGGCCAGACGCGCGGCCAAGCGGAAAATGGAGGACGCCGATGACCGTGGACACGCCGACGCCAAGCCTCGACATCCATCCTGACATGCGCGCGCTGTCCGAGGCGGGAGCGTCGCGCCAACCCTATCCCGATGGGATGACCGTGCGCGACGCGCGCATCGCCCGAACCGGACAAGGGGCGGAGCCCGACCTTTCGGCGCGCTTCTATCGCCCGAGGAACGCGCCGAGCCCCTCCCCCTGCGTGGTCTATCTCCATGGCGGCGACTTCAACGAGGGCGGGTTGGACTGCGACGACAACGTCGCCTGGGGCGTCGCGGATCAGGTCGGCGCGGTGGTGATGAGCGTCGACTATCGCCTCGCGAAGGAGCGCCCCTTTCCCGGAGGGTTGGAGGATTGCTTCGCCGCGGTCCGCTATCTCGCGGCGCAGGGCCTCGAGCAGGGCGTCGATCCAAGTCGGATCGCGGTTTGGGGAGACGGCGCGGGCGGGAACTTGGCCGCCGCCGTCTGCCTGATGGCGCGCGACCAAGGCGGGCCGAAGATTGCGGCGCTGGCCCTTCACTACCCTTGGCTGACCGACGAACTGACGGCGGACGCCTACGCGCGCTATGACGGCGCGCCCGGATTGCGGACGGCGGCGATCGACGCCGCCTGGAGCCGCTATCTCGGCGCCGAGAGACCGACGCATAACGGTTACGCCGCGCCCTTGAAGGCCAAGAGCTTCGCCCGACTGCCCCCAACGCATGTCCATTACGCGGAATATGACCGCATGGCGGACGACGCGCGGCGTTTCGCCTCCCAGATCAAGCGCGCGGGCGGGGTGGTGGCGGTCCGCTGCGCCGAGCGGATGGTTCACGGCTTCCTGCGAGCCCGCTTCGGCGGACCGGACGCCGAGGCCGAGTTCGCCGCCTCCTGCGCCTTCCTCAAGATCCATCTGGCGCTCTGAACGCGCCTTCAGCGGAAGGAAGAGCGTCTTTCTGGCGCCGTCGGCGGCGTCACGCGCCAGCCTCTGCTCCGTCGCGTTCAAGGTCGCGCGTCCGAAGGCGTTCCGCCGCGACGGTCGCCGACAGCGCGATGACGCTGCGCAGTT
>JBMLRS010000104.1:0-6818 GCA_049240905.1 Elsteraceae bacterium | reverse complement strand
AGTTTCTCGACCGCCGCCGCCCCGTCCCGCCGCGCCAGCGCCGCCGTCAACTCGCCCAACACCTGAATGGACGGCTCGCGAAGGCCCGCCGCAGAGCGGCTCGCATCGGCGCGCAGATAGCGGATGCGAGCGCGCAGCGTGCCCATCAGGTCGGCCGCCACCTTGTTGCCGGCGCCGCGCATCAAGAGGTCGAAAAGACGATCGGCCAGCCGCCAGCGCTCCTCTGAATCATCGAGGGCGATGTTCTTCACCGCTTCGAAACTCTCGACCAGCGCCCGAATGTCGGCGTCGGTCGCGCGCGCGGCGAACTGAAGAGCGGCGGCCGACTCCAACGCCAGCCGAAGTTCATGGACCTCCATCGCCTCCCGGATCGTCGGCCTGACGACGAACATCCCCTTCGCGCCTCGGCTCTCAACCAAGCCTTCGGCCTCAAGATACCGAAGCGCCTCGCGCACGGAACTGCGGCTGACGCCTGTCTGCGCGCAGAGGTCACGCTCCACGAGCCGATGGTCAGGCTTGAAATGGCCAGAGAAGATCGCATCGCGCAGCTTGACCAGCGTCTTCCGGCGCAAGGTCTCGGAGACCGGTGGAACGCGCGCGCCCTCTGAACCCTTCGGGTCCGACAAGGGTCTCGGTTGCCTGCTCGCCATGTCCATTTGCGCGGGACTGTGGCGGGATTATCGGAGCGCGGCAATCTGCGGTTATGTCGCGGCCCGGCGCCACAGCCGCCGACGCCGCAATTTCGAGCCGAATCGAGCGCCTGATGGATCCCCTCTCAGGGGGCGACGGCCAAATCTGCGTGGCCATGGCGGTCCAACGCCGCGCGGATGAAACCGGATCGCTTGGCCTCGGCGACGAAGGCCTCAAGATAGGCGGCGGCGGCGGGGCGACCCTGTGGCGCGGCGACCGCCTGCCCGATCGCCATGAAACGATCCTCTACGACGCGAAGCCCCGGCTTGTCGGCGGCGAAAGCCTGCAGGGCCTGACGCACGCCCGCCGCCGCATCCAGCCCCTGCGCAAGGAAAGCCGCCATCGAGGCCGCCGGCAGATCCGACAGAACTCGTTCGGCGTGCTTGAGGTTCCGGCTGAGGAAAAGGTCATAGGCCGCCGCGCGGCAGGAGGCGACGCGCAGACCTGGTTGATCCAATTCAGCCACGGATTGATAGGGAGAGTCAGCGCGCACCAAATAAGTGCCCTCAATGATCACATAGGGCGTGGTGAAGGCGATCTTGGTCGCCCGCTCTGGTTCATTGGCGAGGAAGGCGACCTCCCATGCGCCGTTATCCAAGGCCTCGAACACGCGGCTGGCGGTGTCGAAGGCGATGAAGGTCACCGGCAGATCCAAGCGCCGCGCCAACTCCCGCGCCAGATCGACCGAAACGCCAGTGGGATCGCCGCCATCAACGCCCGGTTTCGCCAGCACGGGATTTCCCGTGTTGATCGCCGCGCGCAGCACGCCGCTCGCCGCCATCTCATCCCGCGCCGTCTTCATGCTTCCGCCCTCGCTCCGTCTCTCGATCGCGACAACGTAGGAGAGTTGGCGCCGCGCGTCGCCTGCCGATCTTCGGGAACGGTTCCCTCCCGCGCGCCGATCCGCCAAGATCCTGCGTCATCCCCGTTTCGAGGACCGCATGTCCCAATTTCCAGACCTAAAAGGCAAACGCGCCGTCGTCACCGGCGCTTGCGGCGTGATCGGCCGCTGGCTCGCGCAATCTCTGGCGGAGGCCGGCTGCGACCTCTGCCTGACCGATGCGCGCCAGAGCGACCTGGACGCGCTCGCCGGCGAACTCAAGCTCTCCAACGGCAGCTTCGGCCAGGCTTGCGATCTGATGGACGATTCCTCGATGGCCGCCTTGATCGACGCGGTCGGCGCGCGTTGGGGCGCGGCTGACATTCTGGTGAACAACGCGGGGATCTATCCCTCCGCCTTCCTGCTGGACAGTTCGAATGACGATTTCGACCGGATGTTCGGAATCAATCTGCGCGCGCCTTTCGTCCTGACCAAGGGGCTGGCGATACAGATGATCAACAAGGGCGTGAAGGGCTCGGTGATCAACATCTCCTCCGGCGCCTCGCGAAAAATGCGCCGCACGGTCGTGCTCTACTGCACCTCGAAGACCGCGCTGGACCGCCTGACCAAGGGCTTCGCGGTGGAGCTTGCGGAATATGGGATCCGCGTGAACGCGCTGGAGCCGGGCTTCGCCCCCGGCAGCGCGGTAAGCCCCCTGACCGCCGCCCATATCGCCAGCACGACGGAGCAGATCCCGCTCGGCCGCGCCGCCACCCGCCAGGACGTCGGCGCCGCCCTGCTCTATCTCGCCAGCGACATGTCCGCCTATGTCACCGGCTCCACCATGACCGTGGACGGCGGGAATTCGATCGGCTCGCTCGCGGTCCATCAAGACAAAAAGCGCGCGCTGTGACCGGTCATCCCACGACATCGCCCTGGCCCGCCTATGAGTGGCCGGCGGGCAAGCGCAGCGCCTTCTGCTTCACGGTCGACGTCGACGCGGAGAGCCCCTACCAGTGGACCATCAAGGACCAGAACCCGCCGCCGCGCGCCCTGGGGCAAATGGAGCAGCGCCTGTTCGGCCCACGCGTCGGGATCTGGCGGCTCTTGGACCTGCTGAACAAATACGGGATCAAGGGCAGCTTCTTCGTGCCCGGCGCGATCGCGGAGAACCATCCGGACCTGCTGCCCGGCATCCTGAAGCAGGGCCATGAGATCGGCCTGCACGGCTACTTCCACGAATTGGCCTTGCAGGCCTCGGACGCGGAATTCACCGAGGCGTTGGAAGCCTCGCTGGAAATCTTCAAGCGCCAGACCGGAACGACCCCCAAAGGTTTTCGTTCCCCCGCCTGGGAGATGACCCCGCATATGATGGCGGAGGTGAGGAAGCGCGGCCTCTACGACTCATCGCTGATGGGCTTCGATCATCCCTATGACGTCGATGGCGTCACCGAAATCCCCGTGCAGTGGGGCGTGGACGACGCGATCTTCTTCAAGTTCAGCGGCGGCGGCGCGGACAACTGGGCGCCCTCCGCGCCCGGCCCGATCCTGGAGGGCTGGATCGACGAATGGGAGACGCTGCACCGCTTCGGCAGCCTGTTCATGCTGACCGTCCATGACTGGATCTCCGGACGCGCGCAGCGGATCCGCCTGCTGGAGCGGCTCTTGGACCGGATCCTCGCCGATCCCACGGTCTGGGCGACCACGGTGGGTGAGGTCGCCGCTCATCACCAAACCTCGGCCAACCAGGATCGCTTCCAGGTGAGCTCGCAACTTCCAGAGGCGATCGGACCGAGGCGGTTCGGGAAGGCGTGACGCCCTACAGGGGGATCTCCTGCGTGCTCTTGATTTCCTCCATTACCGCGAAAGTGTGGGTCTCGCGCACGCCGGGGAGCGTCAGGAGCACGTCGCCGAGGAAGCGGCGGTAGGCCTGCATGCTCTCCACGCGGGTCTTCAGCAGATAATCGAAGCCGCCGGCGACCATGTGGCACTCCATCACCTCCGGCGCCTTGCGCACGGCGGCGGCGAACATGTCGAACACTTCGGGCGTGGTGCGCTCCAGCCGCACTTCGATGAAGACCAAAAGCCCACGCCCGAGCAGCGCGGGATCCAGCCGGGCGGAGTAGCCTTGGATGTAGCCCTCGCGAGTCAGGCGACGCAGCCGCTCCGCCGTCGCGGTGGCGCCGAGGCCGATGCGCTCCGCCATCTCCGCGCCTGTGATCCGCCCCTCCCGCTGCAACAGGGCGAGCAGTCGACGGTCGGTCTGGTCTATCGCCATGAGGAATCTCCGGTGAAATAGCGTTATCTCCGTCGATATCTATTCTTCATCGACTTCTTTTCGACAAGATCCTCGTCCGAAATCGCGATAAACACCGCGAAACCACGTCGAGGCAGGCCATGAACCGTGATTTCCCCGAGATCGGACCCTATTCGCCGGATGACGCCGCCTGCCTGCGGCCGCTTTTGGCGAGCGCCGCGCTGTCGTCCACGCGGGAGTCCCGCGTCGATCTGGAGGCGCGCAGGCTGATCGAGGCGATCCGCTCGCGTGGCGGGCTGGGCGGGGTGGAGGAAGTGCTCAGGCAATACTCGCTCGACACGCGCGAGGGGCTGGCGCTGATGGTGCTGGCGGAGGCGCTGCTGCGCGTGCCCGACGCCGCTACGGCCGACGCGCTGATCGAGGACAAGCTGGGATCGGCCGAATTCGGGCCGGCGCGCGAGGGCAGCGGCTTGCTGGTCAGCGCCTCCACCTGGGCTCTTGGCCTGTCGGTCAAAATCATTCAGCCGGGGGAGACGCCGGAAAGCGTGCTGGCCGGGCTCGCGAAAAGGATCGGCCTGCCCACCGTGCGCGCCGCGACCCGGCAGGCGATGCGGGTGATGGGCGGCCATTTCGTGTTGGGCCAGACCATCGGCGAAGCGCTGGACCGCGCGGGCAGTCGGTCCGGCCGGGTCTATCGCTATAGCTTCGACATGCTCGGCGAAGGCGCGCGGACGGCGGAGGACGCCAAGCGCTACGCCGCCAGCTACGCCGCCGCGATCGAGGCGATCGGCAAGGCCGCCGGCAATCAGCAACTGCCCGACCGTCCGGGCATCTCGGTCAAACTTTCGGCCTTGCATCCGCGCTATGAGGCTCTGTCCCGCGCGCGGGTGATGGCGGAGTTGACGCCGATCGTCGCCAGCCTCGCGCGCGCCGCCCGCGCTCATGATCTGAACTTCACGATCGACGCGGAAGAGCAGGACCGGCTGGAGCTGTCGCTTGGCGTAATCGAGGAGGTGGCGTCGGATCCCGCGCTCGCCGGCTGGGACGGCTTCGGGTTGGCGATCCAAGCCTACGGAAAGCGCGTGCTGGCGGTGATCGAGTGGGTGGCGAACCTCGCCGAAAGGCTCGACCGCCGCTTCATGGTCCGGCTGGTGAAAGGCGCCTATTGGGACACGGAAGTGAAGCGAGCGCAGGAACGCGGCTTGAGCGGCTACCCGGTCTGGACCCGCAAGCCGGCGACGGACCTTGTCTATCTGGCGGCGGCGGAGCGGATGCTGGCGCTGCGCCCTCGGCTCTATCCGCAGTTCGCGACCCACAACGCCCTTACCGTCGCCGGCATTCTGGAGCGCGCGGGCGGGGTGGAGGGTTATGAGTTCCAGCGCCTGCACGGCATGGGCGACGCGCTCTACGCCCAGTTGCTGCAGGACCGGCCGGAGGTCGGCGTGCGCACCTACGCGCCGGTCGGCGGGCATGCCGATCTGTTGGCCTATCTCGTGCGCCGCCTGCTGGAGAATGGAGCCAACAGCAGCTTCGTCTCGATGGCCGCGGACCCGGACATACCCGTTGAGCGGCTCCTGGTGCGGCCGGCCGACGCGATCGGCCCCGCCGAGGCCGCCGCCAATCCGCATCTGCCGCTTCCCGCAAAACTCTATCCCGATCGACCGAACAGCGCCGGCGTCGAGTTGGGTGACGCGAAATCCTTGAGGGCGTTGCTGGCCGACATCAGCGCCGCGCGCGCCCCAGGCGTAGCCTCGCCAATAGTGGCCGGGTTGAAGCCTTCCGGGACGCCACGCCCGGTTTTGTCGCCTGCGACGGGCAGGGAGGTCGGCGAAGTGGTGGAGAGTCTGGACGCGGTCGCGCCCGCCATGGCCGCCGCGCGCGCCGCCTTTCCGGCCTGGGACCGCACGCCGGCCAGCGTTCGCGCCGGGGCGCTGCGCCGCGCCGCCGATTTGTTCGAACAGCAGCGCGGCCGATTGCTCGCGCTGCTGGCGGATGAAGCCGGCAAGACGCTGGACGACGCCATCGCGGAGCTGCGCGAAGCTGTGGATTTCCTGCGCTACTACGCGAACCAGGCGGAGGCGCTGTTCCAGACCGTCTCGCTGCCAGGGCCGACCGGCGAAACCAACAAGCTCAGCCGCCACGGCCGGGGCGTCTGGGTCTGCGTCTCGCCCTGGAATTTCCCCCTGGCGATCTTCACGGGACAGGTCGCCGCGGCGCTGGCGGCCGGCAACGCCGTCGTCGCCAAACCCGCCCAGCAGACGCCCTTAATCGCAGCCGAAACGGTGCGGCTGCTGCAAGCGGCCGGAATCCCGGACGGGGCGCTGGCCCTGTTGCCGGGCGGCGCCGACATCGGCGCGGCGCTGGTGGAGCATCCGCAGGTCGCGGGCGTCGCCTTCACCGGAAGCACGGCGACCGCCTGGCGGATCAATCAGGCCTTGGCGGCCAAGCGCGGCCCGATCGCGCCCCTGATCGCGGAGACCGGCGGGGTCAACGCCATGATCGTTGACGCCACCGCCCTGCCGGAGCAGGTGACCGACGACGCGGTGACCAGCGCCTTCCGCTCCGCCGGACAGCGCTGCTCCGCCCTGCGCCTGCTCTGCGTGCAGGCGGACATCGCCGACAAGGTGATCGCCATGATCGCCGGCGGCGCCGCCGAGTTGCGCCTGGGCGATCCGGCGGATCCCGCCACGCATATTGGTCCGGTGATCGACGCCGAGGCCAAAAAGCGTCTGGAGGCCCATATCGCCGTGATGAAGCATCAAGCCAAGAACCACTACGCCGGAAGCGCGCCAAAGGAGGGCCATTTTGTCGCCCCGCATCTGTTCGAACTGAACACCGCCTCGGACCTGACCGAGGAGGTGTTCGGCCCGATCCTGCATGTCGTGCGCTGGCGCGCCGACCGCCTGCCCCAGCTGCTCGACGGGCTGGAAGCCAGCGGCTACGGCCTCACCCTCGGCGTGCAGAGCCGAAACGACCATTTCATTGAACAGGTCCTGAGCCGGGGCTTGGCCGGCAACGCCTATGTGAACCGCAGCATCATCGGCGCGGTGG
>JBMLRS010000103.1:0-4000 GCA_049240905.1 Elsteraceae bacterium | reverse complement strand
ACTGTCTCTTCTAAGCTCTGCGCTGCGTCTGGCATGGCGTTCCGTCGGGCCGGCGACGGTCCGAACACTCCTTGTTGAGCCCCTTATCTAGGCGCGAAGGCGCTCCATCGCCAGGGTCTCGATCGCCGAAGCCCATGCGTTCTCCAGATGGGAGAGGTCGGCTTCGTCATGCGCGGTCGAGACATAGTATTTGCTCTCGCCCTTCATCACCCCTTGCGCGCGCAGCAATTGGTTGAAGCGACGCGCCATCTGCGCGTCGGCGGTCAGCATCCCGCGATAGTCGCGCACGGGGATGTCGGTGAAGACGACGTCGAACAGCGGCGGTTCGCCCACCACCTGCCCGGGAAGACCGGCGTCCTTCAACAGGCGCTCGAGACGGTTCATCAAACGTCGCCCGGCGGCGAACACGCCCTCATAGGTTCCTGGACGCTTCAGCACCTCCAGCGTGGCGAGGCCGGCGACCGCGGCGACCGGATTGCCGGACAAGGTGCCGATCTGCATCAGGAAGCCGGCGTCGCCGACTTTGGCGCGGTCGAAATGAGCCATGATCTCCTCCCGCCCGGCGACGGCGGCGAGCGGGAAGCCCCCGCCGATGATCTTGCCCAGGCTGCAGAGGTCCGGCGTCACGCCGTAATACTCCTGGGCCCCGCCATAGGCGAAGCGGAACCCGGTGACGACCTCGTCGAAGATCAGGGGCACGCCATGTTTCTGCGTGAGGTCGCGCAGATCCTGCAGGAAGCCGGGCGCCGGCGGGATGAGCCGCTGCAACGGCTCCACGATCACCCCCGCCAGACTATCGCCATGCTCGCGGATCAGGGCGGCGGCGCTGTCTATGTCGTTGAAGGTGGCGATCAGCATCTCTTCCTCGACCGAGGCGGGAATGCCGGCGGAATCGGGCGTCGGATGGGCGGAGTTGCCGGCTCGCTTCGGCGCCAGGCTCATCAGCGCCCAATCGCTCATCCCGTGATAGCCGCCCTCGAACTTTAAGATCTTCGAGCGCTTGCGGAAGGCGCGCGCAAGCCGCATGGCGTAAAGATCGGCCTCGGTGCCGGTGCTGACGAAGCGGACCTGCTCCGCGCAGGGCACCGCCTCGACGATCGCCGCCGCCAGCGCCACGCCATGGCGGTTGTTGGCGAAGAAGGTCGCGCCCAGCGGGATCTGCTTCTGCACCGCCGCGGTCACTTCCGGATGGCCATGACCGATGAACATCGGCCCAGAGCCCAGCAGGAAGTCGACATATTCCTTGCCGTCCTCGTCCCAGACCCGGCCGCCGCGCCCTTTGGCCAAGAACACCTCGTTGGAGAGATTGCCGAAGCCGCCGCCGGGCATCACGCGGCGCGCCGTCTCCATCAAGGCCTGGGTGGGCGTGACCTTGGCGAAATCGGGGGCGGCGCTGCTCATGCGAGGGAACTCCGTAAGGGGTGGTTCAGGCGGCGAAAATCGGGTCCTCCGCCACTGGGGTGATGGTGGGCATATCGATGACGATGCGCAAGCCAGGTTTGTGATCACAATCGGCGAAAATCTCGCCCTGGAGCGCCAGAACCACCAGATTCTGCACGATATGCAAGCCGAGGCCCACTCCACCTTCACGCCGACGCGTGGTGAAGAACGGCTCGAAGATTCGCTCTCGCAGCGGCTGGCTGACCCCGTTGCCGTTGTCCGAGACCGACAGGCGGAGGCGATCGGCCGAGAGGCGGCGGGCTTCGATCAAGATCTCGCCGCCGCGCAGTCCCTGCAGCCCGTGATGTATCGCGTTCATCACCAGGTTCGACAGGATCCGCGCGATCACGCCCGGATAGGTCTCGCAGACCAGATCCGCGTCGCCTTCGATGCGGAAGCGATGCTCGCCCCGCCGTAATTGCGGCTCCAGCGTCTGGGCGACTTGCCGCAGATAGCTCATCAGATTGATCGAACGGCGCGCTTCGTTGACCCGGTCCACCGAAACCTGCTTGAAGCTCTCGATCAGATCGGCCGCGCGCGAGAGATTGCCCAGGATCAAGCCGGAAGCTTGTCGGATGGACCGCCGCAGTTCGTCGATCGCCGCCGCGCGCGCCGGTTCAGGCTCGCCGATCCAGGCGTCCAGCGCGTCGGCGGATTCCTCCAAGTAGGAAGCGGCGGTCACCGCGACGCCGATCGGCGTGTTGATCTCATGCGCGATGCCCGCCACGAGCGCGCCGAGCGCGGCCAGTTTCTCCTGCTGGATCAAGCGTGCTTGGGTCTCCTTCAGTTCGGCGAGCGCCGAGGTCAGCGCCGCCGTGCGCTCCTCCACCCGGCGTTCCAGCGAGAGATTGAGGGCGGTCACCTCGGCCTCGGCCCGCATGCGTTCGGTGATGTCGTAGGAGGTCATGATCGATCCGCCGTCGGCCGTGCCGATCACGGTGATCTGCCGCCACATGCCCCCTGGGCGGCGACGCTCCAGCACGATCGGCTGGGTCGCGCCCGCCATCGCCTTGGCGGGGCTCTCGAACCGCCGCCACTGATCCGACGGCTGCCCCTCGACGTCGAACAGCCCGGCGGCTTCGGCGGCGGAGAACAGTTCGGCGAAGGTCACGCCTGGCTGGCAGAGCCGCGCGACTGGGGCCATGCGCTCCCGGAAGGCGGCGTTGCACAAGATCAATCGATCTTCCGAATCATACCGCGCGAGCTCTATGTCCAGCCGGTCGAAGGTGTCCTGCACGCGCTGCTCGCTCAGCTTCAGCGCGGTGAGATCGGAGATCAGGGTGACCGCGCCCTCGTCGAGCTCCTGCCTGGATTTCAGGATCCATCGACCGTCGGGCAGCAGATGCTCGCGATCAGTGGGGGCGCCCGAGATCTCGCTGGCGAAGGCTGGATAGAAGCTGCGGGCCTTGGCGTTGACCAGCAAGGCGCGCCCCTCGTGATCGCTGTAGATCAGGCCCGACTGCAGGCTGTTCACGATCGCGCCCAATCGACGGCTGACATGTCGGACGTTGGAGACATTGTAGCCGATGACGACCAGACCCCCATCGCTCAGCGGGGTTTGCTCCAGCCGCAGCCACCGGTCCGGGATGCTCTGCGCCTCCAACGTCACGGCCTCCCTTTCGCGAATCTGCCGCAGCCGCATGCTGAGATAGGCTTCTGGATCGCCCTCGCTGGCGAAATAGCCGGCGGCCATGATGGCGCGCATCAATTCCTCGATCGGGGCCCCGGCGACCATGCTGTCCGCCGCGGCGGCGTACTCGGCGCGCATGTAGCTGTTGCAGTAGATCACGCGATCATCGGCCCCGATCAACATCATCGGCCCGCGCAGGGCGTTGATCGCGGCTTCCCAGTTTGACATGATGATGCGCCTTCCCGCCGGGCTGCGGCTTGCCCGCGCCTGAGGATATAACCCGATTCATGTCTGTGGTGGAGATTCGCTCCGGGCCTCGGGCGACAAGGATCAGTCCATGAGCGCGCCTCCCCCCGCCAAGCCTGACTTCTGGCGCGTCAAGCGCCTTGAGGAGATGACGAAGGCGGAGTGGGAGTCGCTGTGCGACGGCTGCGGGAAATGCTGCCTGCTGAAGCTTGAGTTCGAGGAGACGGGCGAGGTCGCGTTCACCGATGTCGCCTGTAAGCTGCTGGACGTCGAGACCGCGCGCTGCTGCGACTATCCGAACCGGAAGAAGAAGGTGCCGGATTGCGTGAAGCTGACGCCGAAGAACGTGGAGGAACTCTCCTTCATGCCGCCCAGCTGCGCCTATCGCCTTCTGTCGGAGGGCAAGCCGCTGCGCGATTGGCATCCGCTGGTCTCCGGCGACCCCGAAACGGTGCATCTGGCGGGCATGTCCGTGCGCAACCGCGTGGTCTCGGAGCTGCTGGTGCCGGATGAGCAGGACCTTCTCAACCACCTCGTCAAATGGCCCACCCGCCGCTGACGCTTGCTTTTTTCCGCCACTCCACTAATTTGCGCCCCTCACTGCGCTGGTCCCCTTCGTCTAGAGGCCTAGGACACCGCCCTCTCACGGCGGTAACAGGGGTTCGAATCCCCTAGGGGACGCCA
>JBMLRS010000102.1:0-3434 GCA_049240905.1 Elsteraceae bacterium | reverse complement strand
CCCTCAAGCAGGCGCGCGACGGCCGGGTGGTGGCGATCAGCTCCTTCGTCGCCCATGTCTTCCGGCCGGACGTGACCCTCTTTCCGGTCTCCGCCGCCGCCAAGGCCGGGCTGGAGGCGATGGTGCGCTCGCTGGCGGTGACGCTGGCGCCGCAGGGCGTGACGGTGAATTGCGTCTCCCCCGGCTTCACCCGCAAGGACTCGACCGGCCATAGCGCGCTGTCCTCGGACCAGTGGCGCGCGGTGACAGAACGGATCCCCCTCGGCCGATTGGCGGAGCCTGACGACATCGCCGCGGCCGTCGCCTATCTGACCGGCAAGGAGGCGGGATATGTGACCGGCCAGACCCTGCATGTGAACGGCGGGCTGTCGATTTGAGGGGGCCATCTGTGTTGGGCTAACGCGAAAGACTTCAGCGTCATCAACTCACTTGCAGGCGCCTGCCCCAGACGCCCGCTAGTGAGTTGATGACGAACCCTGATTGCTTCAGCCTATTCTGGATAAACTCTACGGCTTTACCGCCGCCGGACGTTCGGCGGCGCGGGCGCGCATGCAGGCCTCGAAGGCCTGGCGATAGGCGGCGAAGCCGGCGGAGGAGCCGCCGATCGGGGCCATCACGCCGTTCTGCATGGGCATGCGCGGGGCGGCGTTGGCTTCCTGCTGCTCCACCTGCATCCGCACCGCCTCGCCTTCGCTGCGGCAA
Source organism: Elsteraceae bacterium (assembly GCA_049240905.1). Lineage (GTDB taxonomy): Bacteria > Pseudomonadota > Alphaproteobacteria > Elsterales > Elsteraceae > JBMLRS01. The sequence continues at coordinate 2,732 of JBMLRS010000102.1, read as the reverse complement.
CGGCGGCGATCATTGACGTCGGGATCGTTGCTGGGCGCGGCGCAGCCGGCCGCCAAAAGCGAAAGCAGAAGGGCGGCGCGGCGGATGTTGGTCTGCATCATCATCTCTCCAAGTTGAGGACGCGCTAGAGACAAGGGACTTCGGTCGCGTAGCCGTCGTCGCGATAGCGGCAGGGGAAGAGACCGATCGGCTGATCCGACTCCCATCGCCGAAACGCGCGGCGCTGCGGGATGACCAGCGCCTTGTCCATCAGCGCGGCGACCGCGCCGGACAGATCCAGCGTGCCGATCATCGGCGATCCGGTCGCGGGGTCCCAACCGAAGGCGAAATCGCCGATATGGACGACCTCGTTAAACTGCAGACGAAAGCGCGGCAGCATGGGGTTCGGGGGGCCGACCAACGGAACGACGCCGTTGGCGACGCGGCGCGTGCGCGGCTCCCACCAGCAGTTTCGGAACACCCGCACGCTGCCGTCGCGCTCGCGATAGCGACGCTCGTTGCAGACCTGCTCCTGATAGGTCTCCCAGCGGAAGCTGCGGATGTAGCGCAAGTCAGGCGCGAATCGATACATCCAGTCGCCGCGCCGCAGATAGGTCACGACATAGTCGCCGGGCGGAAGGGAGACGCGGCGGAAAGCGGGCGCGTCCACGACGCAGCGGCGGAAGGTCGAGCAGATCCCGATCTCGCCGGTGTCCTGCACCTGCACCTCGCCGGTGATCGGCGAGATCGGCGCGACGCCGAGATCGAGATCGCCGTCCAGACGGTCGGTCTGCGCCAGAGCCGGCAGCATCACCCCGACCACGGCGGTGGCCTGTCCAGGACGGGTTTCGAAAGGGCTGCCGTCGAACACATCGCCGCCGGCGCAGGCGCCAAGGCAGAGCAGCAGCGCCAGCCAAGCCGATTTCATTGATTTCATCACGCCGCGAAACGCGCCTTCCAAAAAGATCATCATCCGCAAATTCTACCCCTTGCATCGGCGCGCGTCCTGGCTATTATCGCGCCTCCGAACGGGGCCCGCCCGGTAAGGGGCGCGGGAGTAGCTCAGGGGTAGAGCATCACGTTGCCAACGTGAGGGTCGAGGGTTCGAATCCCTTCTCCCGCTCCAGCCGCCCGAACGGTTCCCCAAATCCCGAGATTTTCTCGCGTGTTCGCGCGGGCGTCCGCGGCGCGCTACATCCGGTCCGGCACGGCCAGAAGCACTTGGCCCATCGGAATTTCGTCGGTGACCGGCAGCCGCGCGCCGAACTCGATCTTGTAGGTCATGTAGCCGCAATCCTTGAAGAAGCGCACCGCGTCCATCAGGCAGAGCGACTGGCGGGCCCAGTAGGACGGCTCCCACAGGAAGAAAATCTTCGGCTTGAAGCGCGCGATGGTCTTCTGCGCGCCCTGCAGGGCGTTCCACTCCTCGCCCTGCGCGAGCAGCTTGATCGCGTCCAGGCGCGGCACCGGGTTGGCCTCGACGTAGTCGTCGAGGCTCCAAACCTTCATGTCGATCGCCTTGGTCGACCGGCCCACATTGGCCGCTTGCAGCGACGCGTTGGCGAAATTCCCGATCGTGTCGTCGTGCAGGAACAATTGGCGGGTTTCGGTCCGGCTGGAAACGGCCGCCTGGTTGAGCGTGACGTTGTCCAGGCCGTTCAAATGCATGTTGGCCTTGAGCCGGCCCAACGGATGTGGATCGGGTTCGAAGACGTGCACGCGCCCCGTCGGCCCGACGCGGTTGGCCATGATCATCGCGTGCATGCCGATGTTCGAGCCGATGTCGAACGCGACCTGCCCCGGACGCAGCATCCGGTTCAACATCTTCGAAACGTTCGGCCGGAAAGCGCCGTAGAAATAGATGTACCATTCGAGGAAGGAATGCGTGTCGATGTTGATCAGCATTCCGTCGTCGTAATCGATCACGGCCTTGACCGGCCGCGCGTTGCCCGGCGGGTGCAGCGCGCGCACCAATTTGTCCGTACCCTTGGGGTGGAATCGCCGGGTGAGCCATGCGAGACCCGGCACCCAGAATGGCGGGGGGACACTGTCAACGGGCGGTGTTTTCGGGGAGTCGGCCAAAGCGGGAGTCTCGGCTAAAGGGGGGCGCATCAACGTGGAGGTCATCGCGGGCTCCGGGACCGGGTCCGGCGGATAACGCGCCGGCAATGCCCCTATTCCACCCTCGATGGGCGAAGACCTTTCGGTTTTGCCTCAGCTTTTGTCGATCCGCAACATTTCGCAGTAATATAATGTCTGGGGCTGAATAAAAACCGGACGCAAACGCGTCCGATTGGGGACGTTTGATGCCGAGCCATACCGAGACGCGCAAAGCGGAAATCCTCGACCGGCTGTGCGCGATGGCGCGCCAACGCTTGCCGGCCGGCTCGGGCATCGCGTCCGCAGACGCGGCCGAGGACTTCATCCGGCGCTTCTACGCCGACGTCGCGGTCGACGATTTGACCGCGCGCGCGCCCGACGATCTTTACGGCGCCGCCATCGCGTTGTTCGCCTTCGGGCGGACGCGGCCGCCGGGCAAGGCGAAGGTGCGGGTCTACAACCCGCGCCTGGCCGAACACGGCTGGGCGTCGACCCACACGGTCGTCGAGATCGTCAACGACGACATGCCCTTCCTCGTCGATTCGGTCACGGCGGAGATCAACCGCCGCGAATTGTCGGTGCATCTGGTCATCCATCCGGTGGTGCCGTTCAAACGCGATGCGGGCGGAACCGCCCTCGCCCTCGACCCTCAG
>JBMLRS010000101.1:0-2468 GCA_049240905.1 Elsteraceae bacterium | reverse complement strand
CCAGTTGCGGCGCAAGCTTCCCAGGAAGCCAGACGTCGTCCGCATCCAGGGCTTCGATCAGCGGCGCGCGGGCGACCTCAACGCCGAGATTGCGCGCGAGCCCCGGGCCGATCTGGCGGGTTTGAAAACAGCGCAGCCGCCCCAGCCCCGGCAAGGTCGCGGCGCGCTTCAGGACGGCGGCGGTGTGGTCGTCAGATCCGTCGTCGATGACGATCACCTCCAGCTCCGCGACGCCCTGCGCCGCGACGCTTTCAAGCGCCGCCGGCAGGTACTCGGCGCAATTATAGGTTGGAATGACCACCGCGCAGCGCGGGTTGGGCGTCGTCATGCTTTTTCTCCGGATGGCATCTGCGTTGCTCTCATGGCGACCAGAACTGCACTCACCGGACCAAATGGAGATACCGATGAAAGCCATTGGATGCGTCCTTTCCACCTTCCCTGTGTTCTCGGAGACCTTTGTCGGGACCGAGATGCGGGCGATGATCGCGCACGGCCACAAGGTCGTGCCCATCGTCCTACAACGCCCTGTAAAAAAAGGACAATCCGTCGATGAAACGATGGCGGAGCAGGCGATTTATCTGGATCGCGTCGGCGGCGGCGCCGCGCTCGGCGCGCTGATCCGGCCCAGCCTGCAAGTCGGTCGCGGCGTCGCATTTTCGTTTGCACAATGCAAATTGCCGCGTCGCAGTTTGATCTGGAACGCCCTGAAGATTGCAGCCGTAGCGCGAAAACATGGTCTGACCCATCTTCACGCGCATTTCGCCGGCGGCGCCGCGGCCCACGCGATCCTCGCGGCGCGGTGGATCGGAGCGACTGTCTCCTTCGTCGGCCACGGGCATGACATCTACGCCCAGCCGGAGGACCTCGCCGCCAAGCTCAGCCATGTCGACTTCGCGGTCGCTGTCTGTGACGACATGGCCCAGGATTTCAAAGCCGAGGTCGCGAACGTCCCGGTCGCGCAGGTGCCCTGCGGCGTCAATCCCAGCCGCTTCAAACCACGCGCCGATGGGGGGGCCGACAATGGTCGCTATCTGTTCATCGCGCGGCTGATCGAGACAAAGGGATGCGCCGACCTGATCGACGCGATCGCTCTGCTTTTGGAGGGCGGCGTCGCCAAGTTGAAGCTGGACGTCGTCGGCGACGGCCCCTTGCGCGAAGAGCTGGCGGAGCGCGCGGCCGCGATGGGGGTTTCCGAGCAGGTGCGGTTTCTGGGCGCGAAGCCGGCTGAGTGGCTGGTCGAGCACGGCCCGCATTACCGCGCCCTGGTCGCCCCGTTCAAGATGATCCCAGGCAGCCTGGAGCGAGATTCCGGCCCCGTGGTGTCGAAGGAGGCGATGGCGATGGGCCTGCCGGAGATCGCGACCCGCTTCATGGGCTTCAAGGAGATGGTGACGGAGGAAACCGGCCGCCTCTTCGAACCAGGCGACGTGGTCGGTCTTTCGCGGCGGCTGATCGAGATCGACTGGATGCCGTCCGCGCAGCGTCAGGCGATGGGCCAAGCGGGGCGCGCGCGGCTGGAGAAGCATTTCACCGATCGTCGTCAGGCCGAACTGCTGTCGTTCTGGGTCGAGGCCGCCTGATGCGCGCCCTCGCCGCCGCTCCCGTCGCCTATGTGCTGGCGCTGATCCTGTCGAAGGCGGCGGGGTTCGTCATGTTGCCTTTGGTGACCTCGACGCTTTCGGTCGCGGACTACGCGCGGCTGGAAGTGCTCGCCAGCGTGGCCGACGTCGCCGGGATGATCTGCGGCCTCGGAATGGCGGACGCGTTCTACCGCTTTGGCGCGGGCGGCGACGCGACTGATCGGCGGCGGCGTCAATCGGCGTTGCTGGGCTGCGCGGTGCTCGCGGCTGTCCTGCTGCTCGCCCTCGGCCAGCTTGGCCTCAGCGTCGCGGCCGGGTACGGCTTCGAAGCGACGCCGGCGATCCGGTTCCTCGCCGTGTCGGTCGCGCTCACCGCCGCCATTGAGTTGCCGTTGGGTTGGCTGCGGGTAGAGGGGCGCGCCTGGCGCTACGCGGCGATCTTCCTGCTGCGGACCCTGCTTCAATGCGGGATCGGCGCCTGGCTGCTGATTCAGGGTTATGGCGTGAACGGCCTGTTCGCCGCCGCCGCCATCGCCGATCTGACGGCGTCGGTCATTCTCGTGGTTCTTCAGGGACGCGCGATCGGCGTGCAATGGCCGGGAGCCACGCTCGCTCAGGCCTTGCGCTATGGCGGGCCGCTCGCGCTCGGCGGGATCGCCGGGTTCGCGCTCGGCAGCCTGGATCGCTGGTTCCTGGTCGCCGCCGTGCCGGCGCTCGAGCTCGCGCATTATGGGCTGGCGGTGAAGTTCGGCGCCTTGGTGGTGGTGGCGATGCAGCCGTTCGGCCTTTGGTGGTACCCGCGCCGCCTCGCGGTCTTGAACCAGTCGGACGGCGCCGCCCAATCCGCCCGCGCGGTCGGCGCCGGCCTGACCCTGCTCTGGTGCGGCG
>JBMLRS010000100.1:0-1713 GCA_049240905.1 Elsteraceae bacterium | reverse complement strand
AAGACCGGCAGAGCGAGCGGGAGCGCTCCTTGAATCAGGGAACGCTCTCCGGCCAAGGCGGCGCTGACGCATAAGAGCAGGGCCAGCGTCTGCAAACCGAGGCGACGAAACCTCACTTCGGCAATCCGTCGAGCAGCTTCTCCACCGTCAGGGCGCGGCTGCGCCAGGTCTCTCGGGCGACGCGCGCGCGCCGAAAGGCGCGCTGCTCCGGCCCGTCCCCGAGGCAAGCGCGGATCGCGTCGGCGTAGGCGTCCGGCCCATCGGCGATCCGGACGACGTCGGCGTAGCTCTCGACGGCGGGAAAGCGAGTCGAGACCACAGGCGCGCCCGAGGCGAGATACTCGCGCAGCTTCAGCGGATTGCAGGCGCGGATCTGCGGCGTGTCGCGGAACGGCAGCAAGGCGGCGGCCCAATGCTGCACGAATCCTGGAAGCGCCTGATGCGGGGTTGGTCCCTCCAAGCTTACGTTGGGTAAATCCGCCAGGCGGCCAAGGTCGCAACTGATCGATCCGACAAACTGAAAGCGCCAGTCGGGCAGGCGAGACGCCGTCTCCGCCAGAAGATCGCGGTCCAGCCAGTCGGCCAGCGAGCCGTAGAAGCCTGCGGTCGGCGCGTCGTCGGCGACGCTGGGGGCCCGCGCGGCCGGCGTCGCGAACAGATCGAAATCCACCCCATGGGGAACGGTCTCGGCGTTGCGCCCTGCGAAGCGCTGCGTGAGCGAAGGGCTGGCCGCCAGGACAAGATCGGCGGCGCGCGCCAGTTCCTGCTCCATCGCCAGAACCGGGGCATGGTCGACCCCGACCAGATCGCCGAAATCATCGCCGCAATAGTAAACCACCGCGCGCTCGTCGCAGGCCCCCAGCATGATCGCCGCGCTCGGCAGGGAGGTCCACAAGATCGGCCGCTTCATGCCGATCCGCGCCATCGCGTGCTTGACCTGGCGACCGAGCATCAACCGCGCGACGCGACGTTCAATTCGCGTGCTGGGCGCCGGGGGGGCCAGAGGGTTCAGGATCGCGGTCGGGGCGGTTCCGGTCGCTGCGCCCGGAGCGATCTGCGGCGCGCGCAGGGCGGAGCTGATCTTGCGGATCACGCGCGACGCGTCGGACAGGCGAGGGCGGCGAAGGCCGATCGAGTTGACCCAGAGCACGCGGTGCCCGCGCTCGATTAGATGGCGGGCGAGATGCTGGGTGCTGCTGGGCAAGCCGCCCCAATCCTCCCCGAAGATCACCAACTCATGCGCCATCGGACGGCTCCTCGGGCTTGAGAGGTCGAATCACGCGCGCGGGCGCGCCGCCTGCGAGCACGAAGGGCGGCAAATCGCGAGTCACCACGCTGCCTGCGGCGACGACGGTTCCTCGTCCGACGCGAACGCCTGCCGTGACGGTGACGCCGGTGGCGAGCCAGACGTCGCGCTCCAGGATCACGTCGCCGATCTGATCTTCGGTGTCGGGCAGGCCGAGGGCGCGCGCCTCGGCGTCAAGCGGGTGGCCGGGGTAACCCGCCAGGAACGCCCGGCCGGCGATGCGCACATTGTCGCCGATCTCGACCCGCCGACCGACCGCTATGGTGGTCTGCCAACCGATGTCGACATTGCTCCCGATAACCAGTTCCGGCTTCTGGCTCCCTCCCGACCGGCCCGTGAAGGTGGTTTGGCCGGATATCCGGCAACGCTCGCCGATCGAGATCGACAAGGGTCCGATGAGGAGCGGC
>JBMLRS010000099.1:0-2783 GCA_049240905.1 Elsteraceae bacterium | reverse complement strand
ACGATCGACAAGCGTGTGATCGTTTTCCTCCTCCTGCGTTCGAGTGCGCTGGTAAAGCGGCGCGCCCAGATCCCGCACCATCTCATAACGGCTCAGCACCGCCGCCAACTCCTCGGCCTTGACGCCCGCGCCGACGGGTTGCCCAGTTAGGTCTTTCCTTAAAATCTCCGACGCCACGGTGCCGACCAGCCGATAGACGAAGCAAGGCGGCGTGGGGTGAACGTCCACCAAGGTGAGGTAGGGAAGGAGTTGTGGAACGTCGATGGGATCAAAGTCGGCGCGTGAGGGAAACCGCCGCTCCCCGGCGATCGAGCGCCAATAACCGATCATCCGATGTAGCCGACGATCCGCCTCTGGCGGCAGGCCGTCGTCTCCGATGATCGAAAAGGACATCTGAATCCCCCATCGCGACTCTGCAATCATCATGGCGAAGACCTGAACCCTTAGGTTCGCCAAATGCTTTTCGCCGATCGCGGCAACATATCAGCATTATGATAGAGGAGTGATTACCAAAAATAAACTATTTTGCATAGATCAAACAATCTCATGAGATCACAGATCGCTGGCTTCGGCTCGCCGCGCTTGTGGGGGCCGCCCGCAAGGGCCACGCTCTCGACTCATCCCCGCCAGGAGCAGAACCATGAGTCCCTGCATCGCCCTTCTGGGCTTTTCTATCGAGTGCAACCGCTTCGCGCCGGTCGCGACCGAGGCGGACTTCGCGGCGCGCACCTTGCTGCGCGGCGCGCGGATTCTGGAGGACGCTCGCGCCGCCGCGCCTCGTATGCTGGCCGAGTTGCCTGGCTTCGTCGCGGATATGGACGCGTTCGGTCCCTGGCGGCCGCTGCCGATCGCCATCGCGATGACCGCGCCGAACGGCCCGGTCGATCACGCGTTCTTTCAGCGTTTGATGACGGAACTGGAGGTCGGCCTTAGAGCGGCCTCCAGCGGCTCGGAAGGCCCGCCTGACGCCGTCTACTGCGTCCTGCACGGCGCGGCCTTGACCACCGAGGACGACGATCCTGAAGGGACCATCCTCGCCATGGCCCGGCGCGTGGTCGGTCCGGACGCGAAGATCGTCGCCAGCTTCGATCTGCACGCCAATGTCTCAGAGGCCGACATAGCCTCCCTCGACGCGTTCGTCGGGTACCGCACCAATCCGCATCTGGACATGCGGGAGCGCGGCGCGGAGTCCGCGCAACTGACGCGTCTGCTCTTGACTGGGGTGAAGACCCATATCGCGCGCGTTCGCCTGCCGATCATCCCGCCGACGGTCACCATGCTCACCAATCCGGACGCCCCCAACCGCCCCTATGGCGAACTGATCGATCTGGGGCAGGCGCGCATGCGCGAGGCGCCCTTCGCGGGCAAGGTGTTGAATGTCTCGGTCATGGGCGGCTTCGCCTTCGCCGACACGCCGCATAATGGGTTGACCGCCGTCGTGACCGCGACAGAGCGAACGCTGGCCCAAGGGCTTGCGGATGAACTGGCTGCGGCGGGCTGGGCGCGGCGCGATCGCTTCCAGGCCGATCTGACATCGCTGGAGGAAGCGACGAAGCGGGCGCTGGCGACCGCTGATCGGGCGATGCCCGCCCTCGCCTTCGCCGACGTCGCGGACAATCCAGGCGGCGGCGGTCGCGGGAACACGATGTTCATCCTCGACGCCTTTCTGAAAGCCGGCGTGCGCGACGCGCTGGTCGGGATCATTCATGATCCGACCTTGGCGGCGGAGGCGCATCGGCTGGGCGAAGGGGCCAGCTTCACCGCCCAGTTCAACCGCGCCCCGGATTCCGAGTTCTCCAAGCCGTTCGCGGCCCCCGCGAAGGTTCTGCGGCTGCATGACGGTGAAATCCATTGTCGGCGCGGGATCTTCGCCGGCGGGATTGTGACGCTAGGCCCTTCCGCGGCGCTGGATCTGGACGGGATCACCGTCGTGGTGATCTCTCAGCGCGAGCAATGCGCGGATCCCGCCTTCTTCGAGGCGTTCGGTCTGGATATCGGCGCGGCCCGTGTGGTCGTGGTGAAATCGCGCGGCCATTTCCGCGGCGGGTTCGATGAATTCTTCGGCCATGACCAGATCGTCGAGGTCGACGCGCCGGGCCTGACCAGCCCGATCCTGAAGAATTTCGCCTGGACGCGCCTGCCCCGACCGGTGATCCCGCTGGATCAGGGCGTGCGCTGGCCCCAGTAGCTGCTAGTAGCGGTTGATGTCCGGCGTCTTGTCCAGATGCTTGCGCAGCAGCACCCTGAACAGCGGCACGAGCGCTACGCCGGATACGGTGAAGATCAACCCCTTCCAGAGCAGACTCTCGGGGGCGAGGCCAAGGGCGATGAGGAGGGCGAGGATGAAGGCGGCGGCTGAGAAGGACAGGTAGAAGCCGCCGATCAGCAGCACCTCCAAGATCAGCAGCGCAACCCCGACCAGCGCCCAGAAGATCGCCGAGTCATGCTGGATCAGATCGACGAGGCCGCTCATTTCGCCTTGATCGTCTCAAGCAGGCTGGCGAGGCCACCCAACGTTTTGGTCACGTCGGTCGGCAGGATGATCAGCTTGGCGTTGGGCGAGCGCGCGATCTCCGCCATGCCGTGAATCTGCTGCTTCAGGATCTCGGAAATTTCGGCAGGACGGATCTCCATGTCAGGCAGCCCCCTTCATCGCGTACTGCAGTCGCTGCAGCTTGGACTTGATCGAGTTGTCGTAGAGGCGCGAGCCGATGCGGACGACGAGCCCCCCCAGCAGGGAGGGGTCCACGCTTTCCTGCAGCTGCACGCCCGAGAAACCGGCT
>JBMLRS010000098.1:4068-7745 GCA_049240905.1 Elsteraceae bacterium | reverse complement strand
ATCTTCGGCCATTCCGCCGGCGCGCAGTTCGTCCATCGCTTCCTCACCCATCGCCAGCCGCAGCGGGTCGAGGACGCGGTCTCCGCCAACGCCGGCTCCTACCTGCCGCCTCTGGCGTCGGAGGACTATCCCTTTGGCGTGAAGGGCAAGGGAATCTCCGACGCCCAGCTAAAGTTGCTGTTCGCCCAGCGCCACATGATCTGCCTGGGCGAGTTGGACAATGATCCGAACGCCTCGCATCTGCCCAAGGACGCGGCGGCGGAGCGCCAGGGTCCGCACCGCTTCGCGCGCGGCCATCACTATTTCGCGACCGCGAAGGCGGAGGCGGCGCGTCTGGGCTGCCCATTCAACTGGTCGCTGACCACCGTTCCCGGCGTCGGTCACGAGGGCGGCAAGATGGCGGCGGCGGCGGTTCCCTTGCTGTTTGAAGAACCGGTGGATTGAGCGGAAGGGAAATCCGTGCGTAGGCTACTCAAAACATAAGCCGCCGGAGGAAGCCCCATGCCATCGATCTTCACCCCCGAACAGCGTCAAGCCTGGGAACGGGACGGCTATGTCCTGGTCAAGGGCCTGTTCGACGCCGAGGAGGCGGGCCTGCTGCGCCGCGCGCTGGAGGAGGATCCGGCGATCGCCGCCCATTTCTACGACCGCAAGGACGCTGGCGGCGCGGCCACCAAGATGGCGCTCTGGAATCATCCCGGCGACTCGGTCTACGGCCTCGCCGCCCGCACCCGGCGCGTGGTCGACAGCATGGAGGACGTGCTGGGCGGGGAGGTCTATCACTACCATTCCAAGCTCACCGCGAAGGAGCCCTTCGTCGGCGGCGCCTGGGAATGGCACCAGGATTACGGCTATTGGTACAATAACGGGATCCTGTTCCCGCTGATGGCCAGCGTGATGATCGCGATGGACCAGACCACCAAAGAGAACGGCTGCCTCCAGGTGCTGCGCGGCTCCCACCTGATCGGCCGGATCGATCACAAGGTGTTGGAGGGCTCGCAGGTCGGGGCCGATCTGGCGCGGGTGGAGAAGGCGCAGGAAGCGCTGGAGACGGTCTATTGCGAGATGGCGCCGGGCGACGCCCTGTTCTTCCACTGCAATCTGCTGCACCGCTCAGACCGCAACGGCTCGCCCAATCGCCGCTGGACGCTGCTCTGCTGCTACAACGCCGCGCGCAACAACCCGTTCATCGAACATCACCACCCCAGCTACACCAAGCTGGAGAAGGTCGACGACGACGCGATCAAGCAGGCGGGATTAGCCTTCGCGACGGATCCCAGCGTCTTCAACAAGCGCTCCTATGTCCCGCCCGGCTTGAACGCGGCGGATTAAGGCTGACAGTAGTGGCGTAACTTTTTCCCGTCATTGCGAGCAAAGCGAAGCAATCTAGTCAACGCAACGTGATAAGCGCGAGTTACCGCCCGTCACGCGGACGCCGGTAGATTGCTTCGACTTCGTCTCGTAAAGACGAGTATTGAAAGGCTTAAACACCCCCCTCACCCTGAGCCTGTCGAAGGGTGCGGAAGCGAAAGAAGACGGGGATTTTACTCATCCTTCGACAGGCTCAGGATGAGGCGAACACTTAAAACGGACGAGCTTTCTACTCGTCCCGCTTCGGCTTCTTCGTCTTCTTCTTCAGCGGCTGCAGATCGTCCCTGATCTGGGCCGGCGTCGCGTGCGGCTTCTTCTTCGGGAAGCGGTCGGGGAAGCGGCCGGGCTTCTTTTCGCCGACGCGGCTGGGGCGGTCGGCGCCGGCGGGTTCGATCCGGATCTCGGCGTTGTTGTTGGTCAGGATAGCGGCGACGAACTTCGCGGCCGAGGCTTCGGCGATCTCGAACTTGGTTTCGCGGTCGAAGATGCGGATCGTGCCGATTTCCGCCTTGGTCACATGGCCGTGGCGGCAGATCAGCGGCAAAAGCCATTTCGGATCGGCGTTGTTCTTGCGCCCGACGCCCAATCGGAACCAGACCGACGGCGCGCCCTGCGGCGCGCTAGGGCCTCCAGCGGGCGCGCCGGCCGGGTTGGCGTCGTTAGAGAGGCGTTCCCGGCGCGGACGGTCGCGCGGGGCCGAGGGGCTCGCCACCGGCGGTGGCGGCGCGTCGAACAGATCTTCCGGCGCCGGCAGGCGGGCGCGGTGCAGGCGGATCAATGCTGCGGCGATGTCCACGGCGGAGCGTTCGGCCAGCAGCGCCTCGGCCAAGGGCCGGTCTTCCTCCGCCATCTCTTCCGACAGGAGCGGGTCGTTCACCAGACGCTGCTGGTCCAGCGCCTTGATCTCGTCGGCCAGCGGCGGGCCTGACCCGGCGCAGGTCACGCCGGCGGTCATGATTAGGGTTTCGGCGCGTCGGCGGCGCGTGTAGGGCACGATCAGCACACAAGTGCCCTTGCGGCCGGCGCGGCCGGTCCGGCCGCTGCGATGCAGCAGGGTTTCGCGGTTGTTCGGCAGATCGGCGTGGATCACCAGGCTCAGGTCCGGCAGATCGATGCCGCGCGCGGCCACGTCGGTCGCCACGCACACCCGCGCCCGGCCGTCGCGGATCGCCTGCAGGGCGGTCGAGCGGTCATGCTGGCTCAACTCGCCGGACAGCGCCACGGCCTGGAAGCCGCGCTCCAGCAGGCTGGAATGCAGATGACGCACCCCGTCGCGCGTGGCGCAGAACACCAGGGCGGCCGGCGCCTCGAAATAGCGCAGCACATTGACGACCGCGTGTTCGATCTCGTTCGGCGCGATCCGCACCGCGCGATATTCGATGTCGCCATGGGCCTGATCGCGCGCCTTCGCGTCGATCCGCAGCGCGTTGCGCTGGTAGGTCTTGGCCAGATCGGTGATCGCGCGCGGCAGAGTGGCGGAGAACAGCAGGGTCCGGCGTGATTCCGGCGTCGCGTCCAGTATCGCCTGCAGCTCCTCGCGGAACCCCAGATCCAGCATCTCGTCGGCTTCGTCCAGCACCACGGCGCGCAGCTTCGAGGCGTCGAACTTGCCGCGCTCCAGATGGTCGCGCAGACGGCCGGGCGTGCCGACCACGATGTCCGCGCCCTCGGCCAGCAGACGCTGCTCGCGTCGCACGTCCATGCCGCCGACGCAGGAGATCACCCGCGCCCCGGTGTGGGCGTAGAGCCATTCCAGCTCCCGATGCACCTGCAGCGCCAGCTCGCGGGTCGGCGCGATGATCAGCGCCAGCGGTTCGGCCGCCGGGGCGAAGCGCTCGGCCCCGCCCAGCAGGGTGGGGATCATGGCCAGACCATAGGCGACGGTCTTGCCCGACCCGGTCTGCGCCGAGACCAACAGGTCGCGGTCTTCGGCGTGGGCGAGCAGAACGGCCGATTGCACGGGCGTCGCTTCAAGATAGCCGCGCTCGGTCAACGCCTGGGCGAACCGAGGGGGAAGCGGAGGAAAACTCATGGGGAATTTCGATTCAGCAGGAAGAATCCGCGCTGGGCCCGCGACATCATGCGGCGGCGCCTCGGCTTTGCGGCGGATGAGATGCGCGCTCAATACTCCTGAGAGGCGCGGGAAGCAAGCGCTGCGGCCAAATTCACGATTTTTAGGCCCGGCGCGACCCCTTTCGCCGATCGCATCGCTCTTGGTTCCTGTCACAATGAATTGGGAGCCATGAGATGATCGACGTGAATCAAAACCTGCCGGGCTTGAGCGGCGCCCGCGCGCGGGTTGGGCG
>JBMLRS010000098.1:0-3968 GCA_049240905.1 Elsteraceae bacterium | reverse complement strand
CGCTTCGCCCGGCGCGCCTGCGCCAACAGCGAGGACGCCGAGGACGCCGTCCAGGTCGCGCTCTGGCGGCTGCACGCCCGGATCGGGGCGCTGCGCACCACGGCGGCGTTCGTCACCTGGCTGTTCCGGATCGTGGAGCGGGAATGCCGCCGGCTCCTGTTCCTGCGCCCGAAGGAGCAGGCGATGGATTGGAGCCTGCTGGAGACCAAGCCCGCGCCGGAGATTCCGCAGGATCTGCGGCTCGATCTAAGCCGGGCGATCGCAGCCCTGGCGCCGCCCTACCGCGACGTTCTGCTGCTGCGCGACGTGGACGGCCTCACCGCTCCGGAGACCGCGCTTCAGCTCGGCCTCAGCGTCGAAACCGTGAAGACCCGACTGCGCCGGGCGCGCGAATTTCTGCGCGAAAGCCTGATCGCCAGCGGCTATTTCAGCAAGGAGGAGGGCGGCCATGTTCTGTAGCGCCAGCGTCACCCAGCATCTGCTCCGCGGCTTGGCGGCGGCCTTGCTGCTCTATTCCGCGTTCCATTTCGCGGAGACCTATCCGTTCTGGATCATTCCCGCCCTGATCGGGGCTTTCGTCTTGATGCGCGGCTGCCCGACCTGCTGGCTCGTCGGACTCGTGGAGACGATCGCCAAGCGCCGGCCGGTCGACAAGGACGTCTCTCCTCTGACTGTCATTGCGAAGCACAGTTGAAGCAGTCTACAGAATCAGTAACGAGGTAAGGGAATCAACCTCCTGCCTTCACCCTGAGCCTGTCGAAGGGCGGGGTAGTGAAAGAAGCTTAAGAGTTCGCCCATCCTTCGCCAGGCTCAGGATGGGGTCATTATTTTGGTGCGGTTAGCTTTAACATAAATCAAACGAACTCTAGTAAAGCGTCGTCGCGTAGGTCGTCTTCAACCGCTCCTCCAGCGCGATCGCTTCTTCGCCGGGGCGTTTGGCCTGCTCGATCACCATTTTCGCCAGGCTGGGCAGCACGCCGCGCTCAACCTGCGCTTCCTTGTCCCATAGGCGGGAGCGTTTCACCGCCTTGGCGCAATGCAGATAGGCCTCGCCCAGCTCGACCACGATCGCGCAGCGCGGCGGCTTGCCGTCCACCGCCATGCGGGCCAGCAGATCCGGGTCGGTCGACAGATGCGCGTTCCCGTTCACCCGCAGCATCTCCTCGACGCCCGGTATCAGGAAAAGCAGTCCGACCGCAGGGTTTGCGACAATATTACGCAGGGAGTCCAAGCGGTTGTTGCCGGGGCGGTCCGGCACGGCCAGGGTGCGGTCGTCCAGAACCAGCGCGAAGCCGGGCTTGTCGCCGCGCGGGCTGACGTCGCCTTTGCCGTCGGCGGATTGCGTGCCCAGGGTCATGAAGGGGGAGAGGGCCAGAAAGGAACGGCAATGGACGTCCAGATGATCGATCGCCTTGGCGATCACCAGGGCGCTCGGTTGCGGATAGAGCGCCGCGAGGTCGGCTTCGCTGGTCAAACGATGGGCGGTCATTCGGGAAATCCTCCTGTCTGGCGCAAGGCTTCGCCGAGAACCACGCCCGCCGCAAGCGCCACGTTAAGCGAGCGTTGGCCGGGCGCCATGGGAATCCGGAGTCGCGCGTCCGCGACCGCGTGGACGGCGTCGGGAACCCCGCTCGATTCCCGTCCCACCATCAGGCGGTCGCTTGGCAGGTATGCGAAGCGCGCATGGCTGTCGCTGGCCTTGGTGGTGAGCAGCAGGAGTCGGCCCGCAGGGTCGGAGGCGGCGTAAGCCTCCCAGGAGGAATGGCGGCGCAGATCCACGTCCGCCAGATAATCCATGCCCGCGCGGCGCAGGCGGCGGTCGTCCCACAGGAAGCCGCAGGGCTCGATCACGTCCACCGGCAGCGCCCAGCAGGCGGCCAACCGCAAGAGAGTTCCAACATTCTGCGGGATGTCGGGCTGAAACAGGACAAGGCGCATGAATTGCATCGCTCAGGCGTGCTAGGGGAGGGCGCCGCTTGGGGGTTGACCCAGCCGGCGCCGCAACAGAGCAGCGCAAGCGGGGTTCGCGCAATGAGGATGGTCACGCTTTTGTTGGTCCTGGCGGTGGCCCTCGCCAGCTGCACCAGCCGGGGTCGTCCCGCCTCTCCCAACCAATACAATTCCCTTCGGTTCCCGTGGCAAAAGCGCGCGGACCCGCCTCCGGCGATCCGTCTTCCGGACCCTCAGCCGATCCCCGCCAGGCAGCCCAGATACCCAGCTCCCTTGGAAGAGCAAGAAGCGCCGCCAGTTGCAGCGCCGCGTGACGCTGTGATTTCGGAGCCCGCCCCGCCCCCGGCCAAGGGGAGTTGACGGAAAGCGGCGTCAAGCAAACTTCCTTCTCGCGGCGGGCTTCTCAGAGCAGCACTTCCGTATTATAGGGCGGTGCGGGCTGGCGAGAGGTTATTCGTCGCTCTAATTTCAAGGTCCTGTTCGGTCGGTTTTCGCGAGGCATTAATGGCACAATCACCCAACACCGTCCCAGCCGGCGGGCATGCGCCCGCGGCGGAGGGCGAGACCCGCCGTGATTTTCTGTATCTGGCGACAGGCGCGCTTGGCGCGATTGGCGCCGCGGCGGCCGCATGGCCGCTGATCAACAGCATGAATCCGGCGTCCGACACGCTCGCTCTGTCCTCGACCGAGGTGGATTTGAAGCCGATCCAACCGGGACAAGCCATCACCGTAACCTGGCGCGGCAAGCCGGTCTTCGTGCGTCGCCGCACGGAGGAGGAGGTGAAGGCCGCGGCGGCCGCGCCGTTGACCAACCTGCCCGACCCCCAGGCCGATTCCGCGCGCGTCAAGAAGCCGGAATGGCTGATCGTCGTCGGCGTCTGCACTCATCTCGGCTGCGTGCCGCTCGGTCAGAAAGCCAGCGACGCCCGGGGCGACTACAATGGTTGGTTCTGCCCCTGCCACGGGTCGCACTACGACACCTCCGGCCGCATCCGCAAAGGCCCGGCGCCAAAGAACCTGGAAGTGCCGACCTACGCCTTCCTCGACGACACAACTGTGAAGATTGGTTAGGAGCCGCCCCATGAGCGCCCCCCACGCCTCCCCGCCGTTGACCAACCCGCTGCTGCGCTGGATCGACCATCGCCTGCCGCTGATCGGTTTCGCCAACAGCCATCTGAAGGATTACCCGACCCCGAAGAACCTGAACTATTTCTGGAACTTCGGCTCGCTCGCCGGCATCACGCTGGTGATCATGATCGTCACCGGGATCTTCCTGGCGATGAATTACACGCCCCACGTCGACTACGCTTTCAACAGCGTGGAGCGCATCATGCGCGACGTGAACGGCGGCTGGCTGATCCGCTACATCCACATGAACGGGGCGTCGATGTTCTTCATCGTCGTCTACATCCACATTTTCCGCGGCCTCTATTACGGCTCCTACAAGGCGCCAAGAGAACTGCTGTGGATCCTTGGCGTGGTGATCCTCCTGCTGATGATGGCGACCGCCTTCATGGGCTACGTGCTGCCTTGGGGCCAGATGAGCTTCTGGGGCGCGACCGTGATCACCAACCTGTTCTCGGCCTTCCCGATCGTTGGGCAGCATATCGTGACTTGGCTGTGGGGCGGCTTCTCGGTCGACAACCCGACGCTGAACCGGTTCTTCGCCCTGCATTACCTGCTGCCTTTCGTGATCGTCGGCGTCGTCGCGCTGCATCTGGTCGCGCTGCACAGCCATGGCTCCAACAACCCGCTGGGCATCGACACCAAGGGCCCGCAGGACCGGATCCCGTTCCACCCGTACTACACGGTGAAGGATCTGTTCGGCCTGGCCGTGTTCCTGCTGGTGTTCGCCGGCTTCGTGTTCTTCGCGCCCAACTACATGGGTCATCCGGACAATTACATCCAGGCGAACCCGCTGGTGACGCCCGCGCACATCGTGCCGGAATGGTACTTCTGGCCATTCTACGCGATCCTGCGCGCGGTGCCGGACAAGCTCGGCGGCGTGCTGCTGATGT
>JBMLRS010000097.1:0-4770 GCA_049240905.1 Elsteraceae bacterium | reverse complement strand
GAGGCGACCAGCGTGGTTTGGGGAATGCCGGGGGCGGTGGCTGCGGCGGGCGTCTGCAGCGCGGTGCTGCCATTGCCGGCCCTGGCCCCGGCGATCATGCGCGTCGTGCAGAGGGCCGGGCTATGAAATCAGAAGATTTCGATCTGCTCGCCAACCTCGTCCGAGAGAAGTCGGGCTTGGTGCTGACTCCCGATAAATCCTACCTGATCGAGAGCCGTCTGGTGCCGGTCGCCCGCAAGTTCGGCGTGAAGGCGATCGAGGATCTGGTCGCCGCGATCCGGTTGCGCAACGATCAGGCCGTTGTGCGCGCCGTGACCGAGGCGATGACCACCAACGAGACCTTGTTCTTTCGCGACACCAAGCCGTTCGAGCAGTTCAAGCGCGTCGTTCTGCCGGCCTTGATGAAAGCGCGGGAGTCCAAGCATTCCCTGCGGATCTGGTGCGCCGCATGCAGCAGCGGACAGGAGCCCTACAGCTTGGCGATGTCGCTGAAGGAGGCCGGATCGCAGCTCGCCGGGTGGAAGTTCGAGATCGTGGCGACTGATCTCAGCGCGGAGATGGTCGAACGCGGCAAGCAAGGCGTCTACAGCCAGTTCGAAGTACAGCGCGGTCTGCCGATCCAGATGCTCTTGAAGTATTTCAAGCAGGTGGAAGGCGATCGTTGGCAGATCTCGCAAGAACTGAGGTCAATGGTTCAGTTTCGCGAGTTCAACCTGCTCGCGGATTTCCGCGCGCTGGGCCAGTTCGACGTGGTCTTTATCCGCAATGTGTTGATCTACTTCGATCCGCCGACCAAAGCGGTGGTGCTGAACAAGGTCGCGCAGCTCATGCCGGAGGACGGCTATCTGTATCTGGGCGGCGCGGAGACCGTGTTGGGCGTGACGGACCGTTTCGAGCCGGTTACGGGCGAGCGCGGGCTCTATAAACCGGCCGCGAAGAAATAACGCCCGAATCGGTCGCGGACCCTCTTCAGGCGACCGCGCCGACCTCTACGGCGCCACGAGCGGCATGATCGCGCAGCACGTAGCCACGGCCCCACACGGTCTCGATGAAGGTCTCCCCGCCGGAGATCTTCTCTAACTTTTTGCGTAGCTTGCAGACGAAGACATCAACAATTTTGAGGTCGGGCTCGTCCACGCCGCCATAGAGGTGATTGAGGAAGCTCGCCTTGGTCAGCGTCTGCCCTTTGCGCAGCGCCAGCAGCTCCAGAATCGCGTACTCCTTGGTGGTCAGCGGCAAGGTCGCGCCGTCGACGCTGGCGGTTTTCGTCTCTAGATCGACCGAAAGGCGACCGGCCTGAATGACCGAGCCGGAATGACCTTTGGACCGGCGCACGATCGCTTTGATCCGCGCCGCCAACTCGCCCTTGTCAAACGGCTTGGTCAGGTAGTCGTCCGCGCCGAAGCCAAAGCCCTTGATCTTGTTGTCCGTCTCCAGCAGTCCCGAGAGGATCAGGATCGGGGTGTCGACGCCGGCCTTACGAAAACGGCGGAGCACGTCATACCCGTCCATGTCCGGCAGCATCAGATCCAGAATGATCACGTCATAATCGTACAGGCGACCGATCTGCATGCCGTCTTCGCCTGAGTCGGCGACGTCGACGACATAGCCCAGGGCGTTCAGCATCACGCTTACGCTGCGGGCTGTGGCGACGTCATCTTCAACGAGTAACACGCGCATGGGGCATACCGTCTGATTACGAGAGGGATTGTACCACTGATTAATCGTGGAAATCTATGGCTTAAGATATAAATGTTTTATCTAGAGATTTTGCCCCCCTTCAGAAAAATAAGCACGCCTAGCATAATCGATTCAAGGTATGTTCGAGTAGCGCAACCGACTATCGAGTCAGCATGCTCGTCGACCATCTGATCACGGACATTGGGCGACTGCCCAGCCACTATCTGCAAGGCCGGGTGACCGGCGTGTTGGGCATGATGGCCGAAATCGGCGGTGTTCAACGCTCCCTGTCGATCGGCGACCGCATCTCGATCATCGCCCGCGGCGGCCGGAAAGTGCCTTGCGAGGTTGTTGGCTTCAAGGACGAGCGGGCGCTGGTCATGCCCTTCGGCACGATGGACGGCGTTGGTCTTGGCGCGCGCGCGGAGATTTCGCAGACCGATCCGGTCGTCTATCCCGACGCCTCTTGGCTTGGCCGCGTGGTCAATTGCATGGGCGAACCGCTCGATGATCTTGGACCTCTGACGAAGGGCCCGATCGCCTATCCGCTGCGAAACTCCCCGCCGCCCGCGCACAAACGAGATCGAGTCGTCGGCAAGATCGATCTCGGAGTCAAAGCGCTGAACACCTTCCTGACCTGCTGCCGCGGTCAGCGGATGGGCATTTTCGCCGGATCCGGCGTCGGCAAGTCGGTCACTTTGTCAATGATCGCGCGCTACACGTCGGCCGACGTCAGCGTGATCGGCCTGATCGGCGAGCGCGGGCGCGAAGTGCAGGACTTCCTCCATGACGACCTGGGGCCCGAGGGTCTTGCGCGCAGCGTCGTCGTGGTCGCCACCTCCGACCAGCCGCCGCTGATGCGGCGCCAGGCGGCCCTCCTGACGCTGACCATCGCCGAGTATTTCCGCGATCAGAACCGCGACGTGCTGTGCCTTATGGACAGCGTCACCCGTTTCGCCATGGCGCAGCGCGAGATCGGCCTGTCCGTAGGCGAACCGCCGGCGAGCAAGGGCTACACGCCGACCGTGTTCGCCGAGTTGCCGAAGCTTCTGGAGCGCGCGGGGCCTGGCGCTGGGATCGGGTCGATCACCGGCCTGTTCACCGTGCTGGTCGAGGGCGACGACCATAACGAGCCGATATCGGACGCCGTGCGCGGCATTTTGGACGGCCACATCGTTCTGGAGCGCTCGATCGCGGAACGCGGCCGATACCCGGCGATCAACATTCTGCGGTCGATCTCTCGAACCATGCCCGGCTGCAACAATGACGAAGAGAACGCGATCGTCTCCCGCGCCCGTCAGCTCCTGGCCGCTTATGAGGATATGGCGGAGATGATCCGGCTCGGCGCCTACCGGCCGGGCTCCGACGCCCGCACGGACGAAGCCATCCGCTACTACCCGGCGCTGGAGGCGTTTCTTGGGCAAGGCAAGCGGGAATCGTCGAATCTCGCCCTTGGATATCGGCAGTTGGCTGAGATCCTGGCCTCCGGCGGCGTGCAAGCGTGAAGGGTCTGCCGACTCTCATTCGCCTCCGAAAGTTCGAGCTGGAGGAAAAACGCCGGACGCTGGCGGAGAAGGAAGCGGCGGCGGCCGAGATTGAGCGCCAGATCAACGCGTTGGACGAGGCGGTCGCGCGCGAGCAGGACGCGGCGCGACGAAGCCAGGAGGTCGCCTTCGCCTATCCGGCCTTCGCCCGCATGGCGATTGATCGCCGCCGCGATCTGATCGAGGCCTTGGCGATCGCCCAACGCGAAGTGGAGGTGGCCGCCGAGGAGGTGACCATCGCCTATCAGGAGCTCAAGAAGTTCGAGGTCGCGCAGGCCAATCGCATCAAGCGCGAGAAATATGAGGCCTCGATACGCGAGCAGAACCTGCTCGACGAGATGGCGATCGAGAGCTTCCGCCGCGCCCCGCACTGAGGCTGCGGCGCGCCTGTCAGACCATTATCCCGGGACGGGCCTTCGTCGGCGTCGCGGCGGCGGGATCGATCGGCGGGGCGACCTGGAAACTCATCTCTCCCTGGATGCCGCGCGCGCTCGTCACGTCGGCGAAGAAGCGGCGCAGCGGCTGTTGAATGGCCGGATCGAGCGGGGATTCGGAGCGCAGGACCAGATCGAGTTTTGGCAACCGCGCCAGACCGTCCAATTGGAGTCGACCCAAGCGAGACAGCGTCACGTCGATCAGAAATCGGGTCGGCTTGCCCTTGCCGCCTTTCGATCCGCCTGGCTCGCCATCTTCCTCGGCTTGCCGCACGTGCAGGCGGATCGGCTCCACGCGGTGGCCGCCCACGCCGATCGGAATAGGGTAGGAGGACCATTCTCCGCCGCTCTCGTTGGCGCGCGAAATCTGCTCGAGCTCCGCCGACGCCTTCTTGACGCTTGAGGCGCGGCCGCTGCGCTCGATCGCCGTGCGCGCGTCCTTGCCCAGCCATTCGTTCAGCTCGCCGGTGCGCAGGGCGCGCATGAAGAAGACCATGCCGGCGGCCATCTGCGGCCCCAGGCGGGGCAGAATGGCTTGCATCGCCGCCTGCGCGGCGCCGCCGGTCGCGTTGGCGGCGCTGATCAACTCACCGACGCCGGGAAGAGCGGCGGCCAGCGCGGGGTTGTTGATCGCGGCCATTGGCGGCGAGGGCTGCGCGCGCAGGGTCGCAGGGGCGAGGATCACGGCGCTGTTCGCTGGCGCGGAAACGCCTTCCAGGGTGATCAACGCCACGCCGGCTTGCACGATCGCCGAACCATTGGCGCTGGCGCCGACCACCGAGCCGATGAAATGGCCGGGCGCGAGCGGCGGCGGAGCGTTTGGCGCAGTCGAGACCGGGGTTGGAGTAGGCGCTTGAGCGGCGGACGCCGTCGTCGGCGGCGGGGGGACGCCGGGCAGTAGCGCCACGACCCGCACGGGGATGCGATCGCCGCTGCTTGCGCCAAGCAGAAATCCAGGCGTCGCGCCCAAATCCCCACGTGCGGGCGGCGTCGCCTGAGCGGTCGCGCCGGTGGACGACAGGCTTGTGGACGACGCGCTTGGGGGTGGTGCGCTCGGGGACGGCGAGGATGCGGTCGGCGTCGCAGTTGGCGTGGGCGCCGGAGCGGACGAG
>JBMLRS010000096.1:0-1443 GCA_049240905.1 Elsteraceae bacterium | reverse complement strand
TTGGCGACGCGGTTGTTCTCCACGGAGTCGATAACGGTCGCGACGTCGGAGAGCCGAACCGGACCGCCATTGCGCCAGGCCACCACGAGATCGCGGTAAGAACTGGCGTTGATCGGCTGGGCCGAGGCTTGGATGGTGAGGATCTGTGTGGCGCTTTGCAGCGTGCCGGTCGGCGTGATCGAGCTGGCGTTCTGCAGCGCCGTCTGGATTTCGTCGATGCCGATGCCGCGCGCGACCAATTGATCGGGCTTCACCTGCACGCGCACGGCATATTTCTGCGCTCCGAAGATCTGCACCTGGGCGACGCCGCCGAGGGTCGCGATGCGTTGGCCGATCAGCGAGTCGGCATATTCGTTCACTTCCGAGAGGGGCAACGTGTCGGAGCTGACGGCGAGGAAGACGATCGGTTGATCCGACGGGTTCACCTTCTGGAAAGACGGCGGGTTGGGCATTTCCGTCGGCAGGCGGCGGGCGACGACGGTCAAGGCCGACTGCACGTCCAGCGCCGCGCCGTCGATCTTGCGGTTCAGGTCGAACAGCAGCGTCACCGTGGTGTTGCCCAACGTGCTGGTGGAGGTGATCGAGCTGATGCCGGGGATCGTGGCGAATTGGCGCTCCAGCGGCGTGGCCACCGACGTCGCCATCGTCTCCGGGCTCGCGCCGGGCAGCTGCGCGGTCACCTGGATGGTTGGAAACTCCACGCGGGGCAAGGCGCTGATCGGCAGCTGCATGTAGGCGACCACCCCGAAAATGACGAAGGCCGCCATCAGGAGCGTCGTCATGACCGGGCGACGGATGCAAAGCTCAGAAATATTCATCTCGGTCTCTCCAGCATCCGGTCCTGCGCCGGCAGGGTCTTCGTCGTTAAGGTCTGGCCTTTAGCTGCGCGGGGCCTGCGCGGTTTCGGCGGGAGCGGTCGGAGCCGGGCGGGCCTCCACCTTTGTGCCGTTCACCAGCCGCAACTGCCCGTCGATCACCACGCGCTCGCCGATCTGGAGGCCTTTCTCGATCGCGGCCACCACGCCGGTGTCGCGCGATACGGTGACCGGGCGCACTTCGGCGGTGTCGTCTGGCTTGATCACATAGACGAAGGTGCCTTGCTGTCCGGTTTGCAAGGCGCCGGTTGGGATCGCCGGAGTCTGCTTCTGGACGCCAAGCCGGAGCGTGGTCTCCACGAACATGCCCGGCCAGAGCGTCAGGCTCTCGTTGGCGAAGGAGGCCTTCACCTGGAAGGTGCCGCTGGCCGGGTCGATCGCGTTGTCGATGAAATCGACGGCGCCGCGCGCCCGGTCCTTCGATCCAGGCGGACCGGCCGTGACGATCGCTTCCCCACGCGCCATGGATTCGCGGAGCGCGGCGAAATGGCGTTGCGGCAGGCCAAATCTCACGTCGATCGGCTGCACTTGGTTGATCGTGACGATCGTCCCGCTGTCGTTGCCTTTG
>JBMLRS010000095.1:926-6385 GCA_049240905.1 Elsteraceae bacterium | reverse complement strand
AAGGGCAGCACCGCGAAGGGCCCGCCGGGCAGGAAACGCTCATGCGCAACGCCGCGATGCGGTTCGTCGTGGCGCACGGCGAACACCAGGGCGGTTTGCTCGTAGCTGTCGGACAGCGAGGAGATCCCCGCCGCCTTTCGCGCCACCGAGGCCCGGCCGTCGCAGCCGAGAACCAGATGCGCGGCGAGGATGGTTCCGTCCGTCAGGGACACCGTCGTCTGCGTCGGCGTTGAGGCGATCGCGGCGACGGTCCGTCCGGTCAAGGCGGCGACGCCGGCCTCGGCGAGCGCGGCGCTCCAGATCCGGCCGCGCAGGCGGTGGTTCTCCACGATCCAGCCGAACGGCTTATCGCCCACCGCGCGGTGATCGTAATGCAGGAACAGGCGGGACGGGCCGTCCGACACCCGAATGTCCAGGATCGGGCCGGCCTCCGGCTCAAGTTCCGCCCAAAGCCCAAGCCGGTCGAACAATTCCTGGCTGCCGAGCGCGATCGCCGAAGCGCGCCCGTCGAACCCCGCGTCGGACAAAGCCTGCGGTTCGTCCCGATCGATCAGCGCGACGCGCAGCCCCAGCCGCGCCAGACCGATCGCCAGCGTGACGCCGATGAGGCCGCCGCCGATGATGGCGACGTCCTGGCGATGAGTGGCTGAATCAGAATCCATACTGCTCACTTTTTAGGCATTTGCATGAGTTATCGACCATTCCACACTGAAATAGATCCGGCACGGAATTTGAACATGTCCTGACATACGCAGCAGATTGTCTGGTGCGGCCAAGGTTTACTGCGGGTAGCGGGGGGTCTCCATGAAAATGGTCATGGCGGTAATCAAGCCGTTCAAATTAGACGAGGTGCGCGAGGCGCTCACCCACCTCGGAATCCAGGGCTTGACGGTGAGCGAAGTCAAAGGTTTTGGCCGGCAGAAAGGGCAGACGGAGATCTATCGCGGCGCGGAGTACGCGGTCAGCTTTCTGCCGAAGGTGAAGATCGAAGTGGCGGTCACCGACGACTTGGTCGAGCGCGTGGTCGAGGTGGTCCAGAAGGCCGCCAGCACCGGTCGAATCGGCGACGGCAAGATCTTCGTGTTCGATCTGAAACAGGCCGTGCGCATCCGCACCGGCGAAACCGACAGCGACGCCCTCTAGGACGTCGTCGCTGGAGCTCATCCCTTCCCTCGGTCGGCGGCCCTGCTTCCTCCAGCGGCGCGCCCTTCCCGAAAGGCCAAGAAAAGGAAATTCCCCATGAAACTGACCCTCAGGACGCCAGCTGGGCTGACCGCGCTGGTCGGATTGCTGTTGTTGGCCTTTCCGGCCTTCGCTCAAGACGCCGCGGCGCCGAAGCTCGACAGCGGCGACACCGCCTGGATGCTCACCTCCACGGCGCTGGTGTTGATGATGACCATTCCGGGCGTGGCTCTGTTCTACGGCGGCATGGTCCGCAAGATGAACGTGCTGACCATGATGACCCAAAGCTTCGCCATCACCTGCCTGGTGTCGGTGCTGTGGATGGTCGCGGGCTATAGCCTCGCCTTCACCGGCGAAGGCTCCTACATTGGCGGCTTCAGCCGTTTCCTGCTGAAGGGACTGACGCTTGAGTCCGTCAGCGATCTCGCCAAGACGATCCCGGAGACGGTTTATCTGACCTATCAGATGACCTTCGCCATCATCACCGTGGCGCTGATCACCGGCGCCTTCGCGGACCGCATGAAATTCTCAGCGCTGCTGCTGTTCAGCGCGGTCTGGCTGCTCCTCGTCTATGTGCCGGTCGCAAAATGGGTTTGGGGCGGCGGCTTCCTGGGCGGCGCGGGCGTTCTGGATTACGCGGGCGGCACCGTCGTGCACATCAACGCGGGCGTCGCCGGCCTCGTGACCTGCCTGATGATCGGCAAGCGCAAGGGCTACGGCACCGAGATCATGGCGCCGCATAACATGAGCCTGAGCGTGATCGGCGCCGCGATGCTGTGGGTCGGCTGGTTCGGCTTCAACGCAGGCTCCGCCGTCAGCGCGGGCGCCAGCGCCGGCATGGCGATGCTGGTCACCCAGGTCGCCACCGCCATGGCCGCCCTCGGCTGGATGTTCGCTGAATGGATGACCCGGGGCAAGCCGTCGGTGCTGGGCATCATCTCCGGCGCGGTCGCCGGATTGGTCGCCATCACCCCGGCCTCCGGCTTCGTCTCGCCCGGCTCGGCTCTGATCATCGGTCTGGTCGCCAGCTTGGTCGCCTTCTGGGCCTCGACCTCGCTGAAGAACGCCATCGGCTATGACGACAGCCTGGACGTGTTCGGCGTCCATGGCGTGGCCGGCATCGTCGGCGCGATCCTAACCGGTGTGTTCGCGATCGGCGCGATCGGCGGCCCGCTCGACCCGACGGACGCGGCGGCCGGCCTGAAGGCCGGCCTGATCGACGGCAACCCGAAGCAGGTGCTGACCCAGCTCTACGGCGTCGTCGTCACGGTCGTCTACACCGCGATCGTCACGGCGATCATCTTCAAGGTGGTCGATCTGATCATCGGTTGCCGCGTGGAGCAGGAGGTCGAACGCGACGGGTTGGATCTCCACCTGCACGGCGAAACCATCCATTAAGCCAGCCTAACCAGCGGCCCGGCCCGCCCCGAAAGGGGTCGGCCGGGCCGTCTCATTTTGGGGCGCGCCCGGTTCGCGCCGCGCCGACCTTGCGAACGGCCCTCATCGCTTTGCTTTTCCTTGTTATAAATCAATAAGATGAAAGATTTCTATAACATACCGCTTCAATCCTGACCGCATCTTCGCCATAAATGAGGCAGGACAAATCGGAGGATTGCGGTGCAAAGCGTCAATGATCGGTTAGACCTTCTCGGCGACTATCCGTTTCGACGCATGGCGACCTTGCTCGCCACGGCCAATCCGCCGGCCGGCATGGCCCCGCTCACCATGGCCGCAGGCGATCCAACCCGAACCCCGCCGGCTTTCGTGGCGGAGATCATCGCCGACAACAAGCATCTGTGGGGCAGCTATCCGCCCACCACCGGCCTGCCTGAATGGCGCCAAGCGGCGATCGGCTGGCTGAACCGCCGTTTCGGTCTGCCCTCGGGCATGTTGGACGAGGCGGTGAACGTCGCGCCGGCGCCCGGCACCCGCGAAGCGCTGTTTCTCACCGGCCTCGCCGTGGTGCCGACCCAGCGCGCCGGCGGGCGTCCCCTGGTCGCGATGCCGAACCCGTTCTATCAGGTCTACGCCGGCGCCGCCGGGCTCAGCGGCGCGGAGACTCTGTTCCTACCGGCGGTGCGCGACCATGGCTTCCTGCCCGACCTCGACGCTTTCGAGGCGCTCGGCGCGGCGACGCTCGATCGCATGGCGCTGTTCTATCTGTGCAGTCCCGCCAATCCTCAGGGCACGGTCGCCTCGATCGAGTATCTGAAGCGTCTGATCACGCTGGGCCGCAAGCATGGTTTCGTGGTCGCGGTCGACGAATGCTACACTGAGGTCTATTTCGACGCCCCGCCGCCCGGCGCGCTGCAGGCTGCGGCGGCCCTGGACGGGACGGCCGACGGCGTCATCACCTTTCATTCCCTGTCCAAGCGTTCTTCGGCGGCCGGCATGCGGTCCGGCTTCGTGGCCGGCGACGCCAAGGTGATCAAGGCGCTGACTCGCGTGATGGAGTATGGCGGGGCCGGCATGCCCGTGCCGATTCAGCGCGCCGCCGCGGCGCTGTGGAACGACGACGCCCATGTCGAAGAGACCCGCGCCTTCTATCGCGAAAACTTTGACATCGCCGCCCGCCGGCTTGGCAACCGCTTCGGTTTCTTCCGCCCGCCGGCTGGATTTTTCCTGTGGCTGGAGGTCGGCGACGGCGAGGCCGCCGCGCTGAAGCTTTGGCGCGAAGCGGCCGTGCGCACCTTGCCCGGCGGCTACATCGCCCGGCCCGACGCCAAGGGCCACAATCCCGGAGCCGCCTTCCTGCGCGTCGCCCTGGTGCATGACGCCGCCACCACCGACGCCGCGCTCGACCGCGTCGGCGCGCTGCTCTAGGGGCGCACGCCATGGGCTTGATGACCGCCGGCGGCTTGTCCCCTTCGTCGCGTCGCCGCATGCTGCTGCCGCCGGAAGGCGCGCTGTTCATCCGTCGTCGGATCGAGGAAGTGATCGGCCTCGCCTTGATCATCGGATCGGCGATGCTTCTGCTGGCCTGGCTCAGCTACGCCCCGACCGATCCGTCGCCCTTGCGCGCCGCTCCAGGTCCGGTGAAGAACCTTTTCGGCGCGCCCGGCGCCGCGGCCACCGACGTTGGGGTCCAAGCCTTTGGTCTGGGCTATCTGCTCTTCATCGCCGTGCTGTCGATCTGGGGTTGGCGGCTGTTCGCGCATCGCGGGTTGAATCGGTTGGCGATGCGGGTGACCTCGGTCGCCGTCGCCGTGCTGTCTGGCTCCGTCGCGTTCGGGGCCTTGCCGATCGCGACCGGCGTCGATCTGCCGACCGGACCCGGCGGCGCCATCGGGCAGCTTTTCCTCGGCCGCGTCCTCGCTCTTGGCCCTTGGATCGGCGGCCTCGGCGGCGGCACGATCGGGATCGCCGCGGGCGTGGTCGCCGCGCTTGCGACCATCGGCGCGGTCGGCTTCGGCGCCGATAGCTGGCGCCAGAATTTGAAGGCGCTCACCCGTCAGTCCGACCCCGAACCGGCGCAGATCGGTTGGGGCGGCGCCGCGGAGCGTCGCTCGGTCGAGCGTCCTGTGGAGCGCGCCCTAGAGCGCCCTGCTGGGGCTCCTGCTGAGCGCCCTCTCGCGGAACGGTCGCCGGTCGAACGCGCCGAACCTTCCCTTCTCGCGACCGCTCCCGCCCCCCGCGCCGCGGTCGAACCGAGTCTGCTGGGCGCCAGCGTCGACTCTCCCGCTCGCGACGGTCGTCGTGATCCCATCCTGACCCCGCCGCCCGCCGCCGCCCCGCGCAAATCCGGCCTTGTCGGTCTGCTGCGCAAGGCGGCGCCGGAGCCTGCCGCGCAACGCCAATTATCCCTGCCGCTCGGCGTCTCGCCCGGCGCGGCCGACAGTCCCTTGGATCTGTTGCCGGGCGAGAGCAGCCACCTGCCGCCGGTGACGCTGCTGGCCATGGGCGATGCGGTTCCGAGCGCGAGCGTCGCGCCATCCGAACAAACGCTGGCGCAGGGGCGTTTGCTGATCGCCGCGCTGGCCGATTTCGGCGTCGCCGCGATGATCGCCGCCGTGCGGCCGGGGCCGTTGACCACCAGCTTCGAGTTGGAGCCGGCGCCCGGCGTGAAGACCGCCCGCGTGGTCGGTCTGGCCGACGACATCGCCGCGACGCTGGGGGTTCCCTGCATCCGGATCGCCGGCATGCTGGCCACGGCGCGGCCGATGATCGTGGTGGAGTTGCCGAACGCCGACCGCGCGACCCTGACGCTGCGGCCGCTGCTGTCCGACGCCGGGTTCGAACGCACCGCCGCGCGCCTCACCCGCGCGCTGGGCCGAGAC
>JBMLRS010000095.1:0-916 GCA_049240905.1 Elsteraceae bacterium | reverse complement strand
GGCTGCCGCATCTGCTGATCGCCGGCGCGGCGGGTTCGGGCCGCACGACGCTGCTGCACAGCCTGCTGCTGTCCGTGCTCTATCGCCTGCCGGCGGAGGAATGCCGCCTGCTGTTGATCTCCCCGACGACGAAGGCCCCGGAGGACGAGGCCCGCGCGCTGTCGGCCTACGCCGAGATCCCGCATCTCCTGACCCCCGTGGTGGGCGACGCCGAAGACGGCATGCGCGCCCTGCGCTGGGCCGTGCGCGAGATGGAGCAGCGCTACCGCGCCATGGCCAAGATCGGCGTGCGCAACGTCGAGAGCTACAACCAGCGCGTCGACGAGTTGGCGACCGAGGCCGCGCGACGCATGCGCACCGTGCAGACCGGCTTCGACCCGGTCGACGGCACCCCGGTTTATGAAGAGCTTCAGCTCGATCTCTCGCCCCTGCCGCTGATCATCGTCGCCATCGACGATCTGGGCCCGCTGATGCGCGCCGCCGCCGTCGAGGCGGAGGCGGCCTTGCAGCGCCTGTCGCAGATGGCGCGGGCGGTCGGCATTCATGTGATCGTCACCGCTGCGGCGGCCGACGTCACTCCCGCGGTCAAGGCGCAGTTCGCCAGCCGGATCTGCCTGCGCACCGGCAACAAACCGGACAGCCGCGCGCTGATCGGCGAGGCCGGCGCGGAGCAGCTGCTGGGTCAGGGCGACGGGCTCTACATGAACGCCGGCGGCAAGATCGCCCGCATGCATGGCGCGCAGATCACCGCCGATGAGATCGGCGCGATCGCGAAGTTCCTGCGCAGCCAGGGCGCGCCGCGCTATGTCGAGGGGATCACGACCGAGCCCGCCCTCAATTCGCCGAAGTTGGCGCCTATGACGGCGGCATGAACCGTCTTGTCGCCGCGCTCCTTGCGTTTTCGCTTCTCGCCTTC
>JBMLRS010000094.1:0-6965 GCA_049240905.1 Elsteraceae bacterium | reverse complement strand
CCTGACGATTACGGCTCGCAGGACAATCTGCTGGAGCGCGCGGGCTTGCAGCCGCCACAATTGGCGGCGCACATTCGCGCGGCGATCGCCAAATTCGGGATCGCCTGACCCGCGCGGCGTCGCCGCTTCAAAGGCATCATGTCCAGCAAACTCCCGAACAACGCCCTTGAGGTCCGCGGCCTGACCAAGCGCTACGCCGCGCGCGGGGCCATGCCCGAAAAGCTGGCGATCGACGGCATCGACCTCGCCGTACCGCGCGGCTCGCTGTTCGGACTGCTGGGGCCGAACGGGGCCGGCAAATCCACCCTGATCAACATCCTGGCCGGGCTGGTGCGCAAGAGCGCGGGAACCGCCGAGATCTGGGGCTACGACATCGAACGGCAGGCCCGCGCGGCGCGCGCCTCCATCGGCGTGGTGCCGCAGGAGCTGAACATCGACCCGTTCTTCACCCCGCGCGCGCTGCTGGATCTGCAGGCCGGTCTCTACGGCGTGCCGAAGGCGCAGCGGCGGACCGACGCGATCCTCGAGGCGGTCGGCCTGTCGGACAAGGCCGAGGCCTACGCCCGCTCGCTGTCGGGCGGCATGCGGCGGCGGCTGATGGTGGCCAAGGCCCTGGTGCATCGCCCGCCGGTCCTGGTGCTGGACGAGCCGACGGCGGGCGTGGACATCGATCTGCGCCAGCAGCTCTGGGCCTATGTCCGCAGCCTGAACGCCGAGGGCGTGACCGTGCTGCTGACCACCCATTATCTGGAGGAGGCGGAATCCTTGTGCGATCGCATCGCGATCATCGCGAAGGGCCGGGTCGTGGCGAACGACACGACCGACGCGCTGCTGGCGCGGGTCGACGCCAAGACCATGACCCTGACGGTCGATCGCCTGCCGGATCCGCTGCCGGACAGCCTGCTGCGCTTGGGCGGCCAAGCGGCCGGACCGCATCGGGTCGCATTTCGCTATCGCCCCGCGGCGGCGGGCGGCGGGGCCGGCGCGATCCTGGCCGCCGCGCAGTCCGCCGGCCTGGCGATCAGCGACGTGAGCACGGAAGAAGCCGATCTGGAGGACATCTTCCTGCAAGTGGTCCGCAGCGCGGATGCGCGCCCTTAACCGCCTTTTTCTGTTTGGCCTGACGCTCCTGGCCGCGGGCTGCGCCCAAAGCGTGACGGCGCTTCCCGAGGAAGACCGCCCCGCCGAACGGATGGAGCGCCGGGCGACGATGCCGGACGGAACGCGTCTGCCGCTGCGCCTGACCGAGCCGGAGGGCGCGCCGAAGGCGGCGCTGGTCGCCCTGCACGGCTTCAACGACTACTCCAACGCCTGGAGCGAGCAGGCGAAGATCTGGGCGCAGCAGGGGATCGCGACCTACGCGATCGACCAGCGCGGCTTCGGCGAGACGGAGACGCGCGGCGAATGGGCCGGCGCCATGCGCATGGCCGCCGACGCCCGCGCGATGGTGCGGCTGGCCGCCGCCGACCACCCCGGCGTCCCGGTCTATCTGATCGGCGAGAGCATGGGCGGAGCGGTCAGCATCGTCGCCACCAGCGCCCTATGGCGCGAGGCGGCGCCTCTGCCCCTGGCCGGCGTGATCCTGTCCGCCCCGGCGGTCAGAGCCAGGCAGACCATGAATTTCCTGTATCGGGCGACGCTGTGGCTGGGGAACAATCTGCTGCCGGGCGTGACCGTGCGCCCGCCGCGCGGGGTGTCGATCCAGCCCTCCGACAATATCCCGATGCTGCGGGCGCTGGGGGCCGACCCGCTGGTGATCAAGGGCGCCAAGATCGGCACGCTGTCCGGCCTGGTCGACCTGATGGACCTGGCGATGGAGGAATCGGCCTCCTTGCAAGGGCCGCTCCTGATCCTCTACGGCGCGAACGACGAGCTGATCGCCAAGGATCCGACCTGCCGGATGCTTTCCCGCCTGCCGGAGGCCGGGAAGGGCGAACGCCGGATTGTCCTCTACCCCAAGGGATGGCATATGCTGACGCGTGATCTCGCGGGTCGTTTGGTCGTGGACGATGTCGCGGCGTGGGCGCTGGATCCCGCGCGCGCGCCGCCCAGCGGCCTTTCGGCCGACGACGCGGCGATCAAGGCGTTCTGCGACGAGTAGCAGGTCGTCCGAAGCGCGGCGATCGCGAGACCGCCGCCCCACCGGGAGGAAAACATGAACGGTTTCAAGTCAATCGCCGCGGCCGCCAGCCTCGTCGCGCTGGTCGCGGCCCCGGCGCTGGCGCAGGAGACGCCGAAGCGCGGCGGCACCCTCACCTTCGCCGTCAACGCCGAGCCGCCCGGCTACGACTGCCAGGCGACCACCACCTTCGTCGCCGTGCAGACGATGAACCCGCATTATTCCCAGCTGGTGAAGTTCGACCCGGACAATTACCCGAAGCTGAAGCCCGACGTGGCGGAGAGCTGGGTCCAGGCGCCGGACGGGCTGTCGATCACGTTCAAGCTGCGCCAGGGCGTGAAGTTCCATGACGGGACGGAGCTGACCTCGGAGGATGTGAAGGCGACCTTCGACCGCATCCGCAACCCGCCTGAGGGCATCGTCTCGGTGCGCAAGGCCCAGTTCGTGGACATCACCGACATCGAGACGCCGGACAAACACACGGTCGTCTTCAAGCTGTCGAAGCCGTCGGCCTCGATCCTGATGGCGATCGGCTCGCCCTGGAACTGCCTCTACAGCGCAGCCAAGCTGAAGCAGGATCCGCGCTGGCCGGAGCGCAACATCATGGGCACCGGCCCCTACCGCTTCGTCGAGCATGTCCGCGGCAGCTCCTGGACCGGCCAGCGCTTCGAGAACTACTTCGAGCCCGGCAAGCCCTATCTGGACGGCTTCAAGATCTTCTTCATGTCCGGCTCGGCGATGATCAACGCGATCCAGGGCGGTCAGGTGATGGCGGAGTTCCGCGGCGTCTCTCCGGCCGACCGCGACAAGCTGAAGACCGCGCTGGGCGACAAGATCGTGGTCGCCGAGTCCCCCTGGCTCTGCAAGTTCGATCTGTTCTTCAACCAGACCAAGAAGCCGTTCGACGATCCCAGAGTGCGCCGCGCGCTGTCGATCGCGATCGATCGGTGGGGCGGCGCGCAGAATCTGTCGCGCATCGCCTTCGTGAAGGATGTCGGCGGCCTGATGCTGCCCGGCTCCGAAATGGCCACGCCGGCGGCCGAGCTTCAGAAGCTGCCGGGCTTCGGGCGCGACATCCGGGCGGCGCGCGAGGAAGCCCGCAAGCTGCTGAAGGAGGCCGGCGTCCCCGACCTCAAGTTCCAGCTGCTGAACCGCAGCGTGCCGATGCCCTTCAGCCCGGTCGGCATCTTCCTGATCGACCAGTGGCGCCAGATCGGCGTGACGGCCGAGCACAAACCGCTTGAGGTCGGCGCGCAGAAGGCGAGCTTCCTGTCCAAGAGCTACGACGTCGGCCTGGACGCCAACTGCTATGACCTGGATGAGCCGGACGCGCAGCTGGCGCTCTACATCTCGGCCGACAAGTCGCCGGTCAATCTGAGCCACTCGATCGACCGCGAGTTGGACGAGCTGTTCGAGAAGCAAAAGCGCGCCGCGACCCCGGAGGTCCGCCGGGAGTTGATCCGCGCGTTCGAAACCCGCGCGATCGAGCAAGGCTACGCCGTGCCGGTGGTGTGGTGGCAGCGCACGGTGGTGCATAGCGCCAACATCAAGGGCTGGAAGATCATGCCCAGCCACTACCTGAACCAGGATCTGGCGAACGTCTGGTTGACGAACTGACGAGAGGGGGGGCAGCGTTTTCGCCGCCCCCCTTACCTCACCCTGAGTCTCAGGGGTGAGGACGGGGAAAGAGGCAGAAATCCCTCATGCTGAGCCCAGGCGATTCCCGAAGGGAAACGCCGCTGTCGAAGCACGCCCCTTCGACAGGCTCAGGGCGAGGGGGATCATAGAGCTCAGACCGCTTCGATGCGCACCATGTTGCGGCCGTCGCGTTTGGCGCGATAGAGCGCGATGTCGGCGCGGCTCATGGCTTCGGTGATGTCCCCGTCGGATTCCGAGAGCAAGGTCACGCCAAAGCTGGCGGTGACGGGAATGCGGAACTCCGCGTAGATGATGTTGAGCGCCATCAGGGCCTGCCGGATGCGGTCGGCGATGGTGGCGGCGCCTTGCATGTTGGTGCGCGGCAGCAGGAGGGTGAACTCCTCTCCGCCGATGCGGGCGATGAAGTCGCTGGGCCGCAACAGGCCGCGCGCGGTCTCCGCCACCGTCTTCAGCACGATGTCGCCGGCGGCGTGGCCATAGGTGTCGTTGATCATCTTGAAGTGATCGAGATCGAACAGCACCAGCGCCAGCAAGGTCGATTTCCGGCGCATCAGCGCCATCTCCGCCGCCGCCCGCTCGTCAAGATGGCGACGGTTCGGCACGCCGGTCAGGGCGTCGAGCATGGAGAGCCGCTCCAGCTCCTCGGTGCGGCGGGCCAACGCCTCCTGCGTCTCCCGCATCGCGTCGAGCATCAGTTGCAAATCGTCGGCGCGGCTGCTTTCGGCGCGGGCGAGACTCTGCTGCTCCTCGGCTTCCCGTCGCGCGCGCTCGATCTCCTGCTGCGCCTGGGCGGCCGCCACGCGGTCGCGCACACGGCGGGCGAGGTCCATGTCGGTCGCCAGGATCGAGCGCTCGTAATTCGCCACCGCCGACGACAGATCGCCGTTGGCGGTCTGCGCGCGGGCGAGCTTGATCAGCAGCGCCGGAGGCGGCTGCCAATCAAGTTGGCGCGAACCAAGATCGACCGCCTGCTGAAGCAGCGCGGCCGCCTCCTGCGCCGCCGTGAGGCCGTCCCGCCGCGCGACGCCAAGCCGGGTCACGACGTCGGCCTGCGCCTCCAGCAATTCATGGTCAAAGACGGTGATCGCCTCCTCCCGCGCGCGGACCTCGGCGCGGGCGATCTGCTCCGCCGCCTCCTCGCATCGGTCGAGTTGGGTCAAGGCGCGCGCGCGCTCAAGCTCGATCCCGCAGAAGGCGACCGCGTCATGCACCCGCTCCGCCGATTCCGCCGCCTCCGCCAAGAGCGAGAGCGCCTCCTCCGCCGATCCGAGCTCCAGAAGCGTGCGCGCGAGGCCCCATTGGCAACGGCTGAGCGCGCGGCCGGCCGCCGGCATCGCCTCCAGGAAAAGCTCGCGGCTGCGCTCCAGGCTGCCGATCCGACGCAGCAAATCGCCGAACACGACATGGCATTTGGAGATCGACCAGGGCCAATCATTGCGGCGCGCGAGGCCATAGGCCTGATCGCACCAGAGCGACGCCGCCTCGGTGTCGCCGAGATCAAGAAAGCCCTGCGCGGTTCTGGTCGCCGAGTGAATGGCCAACCGAAGCATGCCCGCTTCATCCGCCAGCCTGGAGGAGCGAGCGTAGGCGACCACCTTGCGGGCATGGTCCGCCGACCCCTCATACCCATAGCCCTGGGCGCAGAGCTGCAGCGCGGCGACCGCAGGATGATCGGAGCGCGTCGCAGGATCGAGCCCGGCGGAATCAACCGCCGCGCCGCGCAGCACGCCCATCAGAGGCGGATCGGCGCGACGCTCGCCCGACGCGTCGCGTCGCGAATGCTGCGCCAGCCAAAGTGAGATGGACGCCGCCGCGACCTCGCGGCGCACCAGATCGTCGATCAGGGAATAGTGGGCGAGCGCGGCGTTCCAGCAGTCCAACTCGCGCGCGTGGTCGCCTGCGTTCCAGGCGAGCATGGCGGCGATCGACTGCGCGTCGCCCGCGCCGAGATCGTCGTTCATCGCCTCGAAGATCGGCGTGGCGGCGGCCAGATAAGACTCAGCCGCGGCGATGTCTCCGTTCAAGCAGGCGGCGTGCGCGCGCGCCAACGCCAGTCGGGCCAGGCGGACGCGACGGGTCGTATCGTCGCTCTCGGTCTCCTGGTTCAGCTGCGCCGCGTAATCAGCCAGCGTCAGGGCCTGCCGCGAGTCGCGCTGGCGCAGATGCCAGGCCAACGCGACGAGCGCGTCGATCCGCGCGCCGCCCTCCAAGATCGCCAGACTGTCCTGCAGACGCGCGATCTCCGGCTCCAACGCGAAGTAGTCGATAAAGAGAACCCCTTCCTTCATCGGCGCGCCCTAAACTCCTTTGGGATGACGCCTCGCCGGCGTCGTCTCGTCGAGGCAAACCTGGTTGCGCCCGCCCTTCTTCGCGGCGTAGAGCGCCACGTCCGCGCGGTTGAGCGCGACGTCAAGTTCCGCCTGCTCGGGTGTCAGCGCGGTGACGCCGAAACTCGCGGTCACGGAAATGGCCGCGCCTTGATGCGCGATGACCCGATCGGCGATGGCGGCGCGAATGCGATTGGCGATGATCCGTCCCCCCTCAAGACCGGTGTCGGGCAACAGAATGGTGAATTCTTCGCCGCCAATCCGCGCAATGAAGTCGCTCGGCCGCAACTGGGCGCGTGCGATCTCCACAACCTCGCAGATAACCCGATCGCCAAATCCATGTCCATGCGCGTCGTTGATCCCCTTGAACCGATCGATGTCGAACAGCACGAGGCCAAGCGAGGCTGACTTGCGGTGGACCATGGCGATCTCGGAGGCCGCGCGCTGCTCCAGATGACGGCGATTGGCGACGCCGGTCAAAGGATCGATCAGGGAGAGCCGTTCGAACTCCGCCGTCCGTTGCGCCAGCACGGCCTGCGCCGAGCGCATGGCGTCGAGCGCGGACTGCAATTCGTCGGCGCGGCGGCCTTCGGTCGCCGCGCGGCGTTTCTGCAGATGCAGCTCCGCGTCGCGGCGGGCGCGCGCCAGATCCTCCTGGATCTGGTTGGCCGCGACCCGGTTTTGCAACCGTCGGATCATTTCCTGCTCGGCCGCGGTCACCGCCCGCTCATAATAGCCGAAGGCGGCGATCGTGTCGTCATTGCCGGCCGCGGCGCGGGCCAAGCGCTTCAGCAGCGCGGCCGTCGGGCGCCATTCCGGACGCGAGCCGCCCACCGCCAAGGCCTCCTTGAGGCAGTCGT
>JBMLRS010000093.1:0-4921 GCA_049240905.1 Elsteraceae bacterium | reverse complement strand
TGTCGAAGGGCGGCGCCTCGACAAGCTCAGCATGAGGGGGGTTAATCCGCCGCGTCGACGGCTGTTTCGCTCAGGCTGGCCTGCACCACCGCCTGTTTATGCTCGAGATGGCTGTGCAACAGACCGGCGAGGCGCTCGCCGTCCCGCGCGCGCAACGCCTCCAGAATGGCTTCATGCTCCGCCACCGCTTCGGCCCAGCGCGCGTCGTCCATGTTGGCGCGGAAACGGGCGCGGCGGATGCGCCCGGCGAGGCCGCGATAGGTGGTCGTCAGGATCGGATTGCGCGCCGCCTCCAGGATCGCTTCATGGATCGCCTGATTGGTCTGGAAATAGGCCGCGCGCTCGCGCCGGCGCCAATGGGCCAGCATGCGGAAGTGAAGGGCGGCGACGTCGTCCAGTTCCGCGTCGGTGATGCGCGCGCAGGCCAGGCGGCCGGACAGCGCCTCAAGCGACGCCATCACTTCGAACATGTCGCGGACGTCCTGCTCCTCCAGTTTCGCCACGCGGGCGCCGCGGTTCGGCAACAGCTCGATCAGCCCCTCCGCCGCCAGCACCTTCAACGCCTCGCGCAGCGGCGTGCGGCTGACCGCGAAGCGCTGGCACAGCGCCTTCTCGTCGATCCTTGAGCCCGGCTCCATCGCCCCCTCGATCAGATCCTCGCGCAGCCGCCGCGCGATGCGGTCATGCAGGCTGGCGCGGTCCAGCGGTTCGGGGGAATCAGGTTCGAAAGCCATGTCGCATCATTTTGCATTCAAAATTATCTGTCAAGGATTGACGGCCAAGCACAGATGCGCGATGGATGGCGGCGAAAGTGAATGCAAAATTCAACGGAGGGCGCGATGGCCTATAAGAGCGGGCGGCATTTCCTGCAGATTCCGGGACCCACCAACACCCCGGACCGCGTGCTGCACGCCATGGCCAAGCCGACGATCGACCATCGCGGCCCGGAATTCCAGAAGCTCGCCCGCGACACCGTGGTCGAATTGAAGAAGGTGTTCCAGACCCAGAACCCGATCGCGATCTACCCGGCGTCGGGCACCGGGGCCTGGGAGGCGGCGCTGGTCAACACGCTCTCGCCCGGCGATCGCGTCTTGGCGTTCGAGACCGGCTGGTTCGCCACCCTCTGGCGCGAAATGGCCGACCGCTTGGGAATCACGATCGATTTCGTGCCCGGCGATTGGCGCCATGGCGTCGATCCCGCCGTGGTCGAGGCCAAGCTGCGCGAGGACAAGGCTCATGCGCTCAAGGCCGTGCTGGTCGTCCATAACGAGACCTCCACCGGCGTCACCAGCCGGATCAAGGAGATCCGCGACGCGATCGACCGCGCCGGCCATCCCGCGCTCTATCTGGTCGACACCATCTCCTCGCTCGGCTCGATCGATTACCGGCCCGACGAATGGGGCGTGGACGTCACCGTCGCCGGCTCGCAGAAGGGCCTGATGTTGCCGCCGGGCCTGAGCTTCAACGTGATCTCGCCCAAGGCTGAGGCCGCGTCAAAGGCCGCCGGCCTGACCAAATCCTATTGGGATTGGAGCGGCCAGATCGCCGCCAACGCCACCGGCGCCTTCCCCTACACCCCCGGCACCAACCAGTTCTATGGACTGAAGGCCGCCTGCGAGATGCTGCTGGAGGAAGGGCTGGGCGCCGTCTTCGCCCGGCACGACCGCCACGCCGAAGCGACCCGCCGCGCCGTGCGCGGCTGGGGCCTGGAGGTGCTGGCGCAGGACCCGCGCGAATTCTCGAGCGTGCTCACCGCCGTGATCATGCCCGAAGGCCACGACGCCGACGCGCTGCGTCAGGTGATCCTCGACAAATACGACATGTCCCTCGGCGCCGGCCTCGGCCGCCTGAAAGGCAAGGTCTTCCGCATCGGCCATCTCGGCGACTTCAACGACCTGATGCTGATGGGAACCTTGTCCGGCGTCGAAATGGGCCTGGCCTCAGCCGGCGTCCCCTACAACAAAGGCGGCGCCCAGGCCGCGATCGACTATCTGTCGGGCAATTCGGGAGCCTGACGCCAAAGGAAGAAGAGTAAAGGCGCTCGATTCAGCGTCATTGCTTCGGTCAGTCACATTTTTCCTCACCCTGAGCCTGTCGAAGGGTCAAGCAAACTCTTCGACTTCTTTCACTTTTCCGCCCTTCGACAGGCTCAGGGCGAGGCATTTTGGCGGAGGGGCTCGCGGGTGCTTTCGCTCATTAAGCCGGCGCGCCCTCGAAGGCGAACTGCGCCTTGATCGCCCCGGCGTCGTCCACCAGACGAACCAGGCAGGGGGCTTTGCGCAGGGCGAGGCGGCAGGCCCAGTCGAGGGCCATGTCGCGGCCTTCGAAAACGCCCTCGGGCTTGGAGTCGTCGGCGTCGTCGATCACGCGCCATTGGTCGATGAAGGGGCCAACCCAAAGGAGGCGAGGCATAAAGTTGAAGCTCGAGTAGTTGCGGTCATCCAGGGGTAGCCCCCGGACGTGACCAGATGAGGAGCGTTTTGGTTACAACAAGAGTCCGCGGCGAAAATTCTTCACTTCCGCCCGCTCTCGCCGCGCAAAACCACCAGCCCGGCGCCGAGGATCAGCAGGGCGCCAAGCGTCATGGACCAGGTCGGGATCTGGCCCCAGATCAGATAGCCCGCCGCGAAGGCCAGCGGGATGGTCGAATAGCGGAAGGGCGCCACCGCCGACGACTGGCCGATCCGGAAGCCGTGCGCGTTCAGATAATTGCCCCAGGCGTTCAGAATCCCGGCCCCGATCAGGATCCAGACCGGCCAAGCTTCCATCGGCCGCCATTCTTCCGCCGCAGCGCCGACCGCGCCGACGCCGGTGATCGCCAGGGCTGAGATCAGCGTGACCGCCAGAGTCGGCGCGCCCGGCGGCAGGCGACGGGTCATGATCTCGCGCGCGGCGATGAAGCCGCAGCAGGCGACGGCGTAGAGCGAGGCGGGCTGCCAATCGCCCTGCGGCTGCATCACCAGCAGAACCCCGCCGAAGCCCACGAAGGAGGCGAGCCAGCGCCTAAGCCCAACCCGTTCCTTCAGCACGAACACCGCCAGCGGCATCATCAGTAGCGGCGCCGCCAGCAGGATCGTGGTGGCGTCCGCCAGAGGGATTTCCTTCAGCGCCTTCAGGAAGCACCAGGTCGCGCCCGCGTCCAGCATGCCGCGCAGGCCGATCAGCCAGGTGAAGGCGAGGCGCATCCGGCGGAAATGGCCCAGCGCCACGATCATCACGAAAGTGGCGGCGACAGCGGCGAACCCGCGCACGACCATGATCTGATAGGTGCTGTTCTCGTCGCTGGTCAGCTTCACCAGCACGTCGCTGACCGTGTAGATCGCCATGGCCAGGGTGACGGCGATGATCCCACGCCGGTTCGCCGCGGCCTGATCTTCGGAGCCGGCGTCACCCGCAGCGGAGCGGACGCTGGGCTCCGCCATGGGTCAGCCCGTCGCCAACGGGCCGGTCTTGCTGCGCGCCAGCCAAAGCGACAGCGCCTGGCCGTTCACCACCGTCTCGTCGGCCGCGCCCTCGCCGGCGGTTCCCAACCCGTAAGACGTCGCCAGTGTTTCCTCGGCGATATAGGCCTGGAAGCGCTTGGCGGCGGCCAGCACCGCCGGATCGCCGGATATCGCCAGCGCGATGCGGTCGGAATAGCCGAAGTCGCGCTCCTTGCGCAGGGCCTGGATCCGGCTGACGATCTCGCGGGCGAGGCCTTCCTCGGCCAGATCCGGCGTGATCTCCGACGCCAGCGCCACGACGGCGGTGGCGGAGCCGGAGGCGCCGAACTGCTCCTTCGCCGCGACCTCGACCACCACTTCCTCCGAGGTCAGCAGGATCTCGCCGCTCGGCAGCGTCAGCGTGATGCCGCCGGCCAGCATCTGACGCCGCGCTTCGGAGGCCGGCATGGCGGCCAGGGCGGCCTGCGCCGCCTTCATGTCGCCGCCCAGCTTCTTGCCCAGCAGACGGAAGTTCGGCTTCACCTTGAAGTCCACGAACCGCTCCGCGTCCTGGCTGAAGCGCACGGCCCGCACGTTCACCTCATCCGCCAGCAGAGGCAGCAGGCTTTTCAGCTCCGCCTCGCGCGCGGGATCCGCCAGCACGATCTCCAGATGATCCAGCGGCTGGCGAATCTTTACTCCGATCTGGTTGCGCGCCTGCAGTCCCAGGCTCGCCAACTCGCGGATCACGCGCATCGCGTCGGTCAGGCCAGGATCCATCACGGCCGGGTCCGGATCCGGATAGTCGCAGAGATGGACCGAGGGCAGGGCGCCCTCGACGCCCGCCGTCAGCCGGCGATACATCGCCTCCGCCTGGAACGGCACGAAGGGCGCGATCAGACGGCTGACCGCCTCCAGCACTTCATACAAGGTCCAGAGCGCGGCGTCGGTCTCCGGCCCCTCGCCCCAGAAGCGGCGGCGCGAGCGGCGGACATACCAGTTGGACAGGCCCTCCACGAAATCCTGCACCGCGCGGGCCCCCTCATGCATGAGGTAGGCGTCCATCGAGGCGGTCATGCGCTGGATCAGATCGGCCAGCTCGCCCAGGATCCATCGGTCCAAGAGATCGCGCTGGGCCAGCGGCGGACGCTTGGCCGGATCGGCGGTGAAGCCGTTCAGGTTCGCGTAGATCTGGAAATAGCCATAGACATTGCGCAGCCGCATCAGGAACTCGCGCTGCCCGTCGCGCAGAGCTGCGATCGACAGGCGCGTGTTCGCCCAAGGCGTGGAGGCCGCGAACAGCCAGCGGAAGCTGTCCGCCCCCAGCGGCTCGAAGGGCGGGCTGAGGTCGACCGTGGCGCCCAGCTTCAAGGCGGCGATGTCGTCGGGATGCAGATGCACCGAATCGCGCGGCTTCACGGTGGTCTCCACCATGGTCAGCCCCAGGGTCTCCCCGTTCGGGCCATAGGCGGTCAGCTTCTCGTCCGGGGTCAGGCCCA
>JBMLRS010000092.1:0-4200 GCA_049240905.1 Elsteraceae bacterium | reverse complement strand
AAACGCACGTCACGTTGACACATGTAGATTGCTTCGGCTTCGCCTCGCAATGACATTCAAATATCTTTTGTAACCGATATTTCTTCAGCCCCTAGATATTCGTCTTGTCCCCGCCCTTCAGATGCAAGATCTCGCGCGCCTCATCGGGGGAGGCGATCTGCAGGCCCAGCCCCTCGATGATCTGGCGGGCGAGGCGCACTTGCTCGGCGTTGGATTCCGCCAGACGGCCGGGGCCCGCCCACAGCGAGTCCTCCAGGCCGACGCGGACATGGCCGCCCATCGCGGCGGACATGGCGGCGATCGGCAATTGATTGCGCCCGGCGCCCAGCACCGACCATTTATACTGGTCGCCGAACAGCCGGTCGGCCGTGCGCTTCATGTGCATCACGTCGTCGGGATGCGCGCCGATGCCGCCCATCAGGCCAAAGACGGTCTGCACGAACAGCGGCGGCTTCACCAGGCCTTCGTTCAGGAAATGGGCGAGGTTGTAGAGGTGGGAGGTGTCGTAGCACTCGAACTCGAAGCGGGTGCCGGTCTCCGCCATCGCGCGCAGCACATATTCGATGTCCTGGTAGCTGTTGCGGAACACGATGTCCTTGTTGCCGAGCATCGCCGGCTCCCACTCATGCTTGAACTCCTTGAAGCGGTTCAACATGCCGAACAGACCGAAATTCATCGAGCCCATGTTCAGGGAGGCGACTTCCGGGGCGTAGGTCTTGGCGGGCAGCACCCGCTCCTCGACGCGCATATAGGGCGCGCCGCCGGTGGTCAGATTGATCACCGCGCTGGAGCGCTGCTTGATCACCTTCAGGAAAGGCGCGAAGCCCTCCGGCGACTGGTCGGGCTGGCCGGTCTCCGGGTTGCGGGCGTGCAGATGAACGATCGCCGCCCCCGCCTCCGCCGCGCCAATCGCCGCGTCCGCGATCTCCTGCGGCGTCACCGGCAGGGCCTTCGACATGGAGGGAGTATGGATGGCGCCGGTCACGGCGCAGGTGATGATGACCTTCTTCGAGATGCTCATGGCGATGCTTCCTTACGCGTCCTTGGCGGCTTGCTTCTTGTGCGCGGCGAGGGCGGCCAGCCGCTCGTTGCGCCATTTGGTGCGCTTGGCGATGCGCTCCGGCGTGGCCTGATGCGGCCAGGCGGCCATCACCTTGTCGATGATCGGCGACTGGAACACTTCAGGCCCTGCGGGCGTCGCCTGGAGCTGGCGGTAGACGCCGGTGTAGCGCGCGCAATAATCCGCCACGCCGCCCGGCGCGTTCAGCTCGATCGTCTCGAACGGTCCCATGAAGGACCAGCGCAGACCCAACCCGTCCTTGATCGTGTGGTCGAGATCCTCGGCCGACACATAGCCGTCGGCGACGAGGCGGAAGGCCTCGGCCAGCAGCGCGCCTTGCAGGCGATTCAGGATGAAGCCGTCCACTTCCTTCAGCACGGTGATCGGGGTCTGGCCGATCTCCAGATAGATTTCCTTCGCCTTGGCGATCGTCTCCGCCGAGGTCCAGGGCGCGCCGGACAGCTCCACGACCGGCACCAGATGCGGGGGATTCACCGGATGGCCGACCAGACAGCGCGCCCGACCCGGCAGCTTCTCCGTGAAGCGCGAGGTGACGATGGTGGAGGTGGAGGAGGACAGGATCGCGCCGGGTGGGGCGAGCTTGTCCAACTCGACATAGAGCGCGATCTTGATCTCCAGCTTCTCCGGCCCGTTCTCCTGCACGAAGTCGACGCCGTCGACGGCTTCGGCGATGGTGGCGGCCGAACTCACCCGCTCGGCCGCGCCGTCTGGATCGCTGGCCAGCCCGTGCCGCGCCAAGCCCTTCAGCTCTTCCGCCACAAGGCCGGGCGCGGCGGCGAGCGCGGCGGGGTCATTGTCATACATCCGCACGCGCCACCCGGCGTTGGCGAACTTGCAGGCCCAGGCCCGACCGATCAGGCCGGAACCAATGATGGCGACGGTTTTCATGGCGTTTTCCTTATAGCCAGAGGACTTTGCGACGCAGATCCAGATCGTCCCGCAAGTCAGCCGACGGCCCGGAATGGATCACCTGCCCACGCTCCAGCGCGACCGTCCGATCGGACAACGACAGCGCCAGATCGAGATGATGGTCCACGA
This sequence comes from Elsteraceae bacterium, assembly GCA_049240905.1. Lineage (GTDB taxonomy): Bacteria > Pseudomonadota > Alphaproteobacteria > Elsterales > Elsteraceae > JBMLRS01. The sequence continues at coordinate 2,081 of JBMLRS010000092.1, read as the reverse complement.
TGATGATCGCCACTTCCTGGCGCAAGCGGTCGAAGGTCTCGAACAGCTGCTCCACCACCGCCGGCGCCAACCCTTCGAACGGCTCATCCAGCAGCAGGACGCGGGTGTCGCCGGACAGGGCGCGGGCGACCGCCAGCATCTGCTGCTCCCCGCCGGAGAGATAATCCGCAGGGCTCTTCAGCCGCTCGCGCAAGCGCGGGAAATAGCTGAAGATCTTGTCTTCGTCCCAGTGCACGCCGTTCCCGGTGCGGCGGCGCAGCCGGCCAAGCTCCAGATTCTGCGCGACCGACATGCCCGCGAACAGGCCGCGGCCCTGCGGCACGTAGCCGACCCCGGCGCGCGCGATCGCAGATGAGGGCAAACCGACCAGTTCCTGCCCGTTCAACTTGATCGATCCCTGTGCGGCGGGCGCGATGCCGGTCAGGCTTTTCAGCAGCGTGGATTTGCCGGCCCCGTTGCGGCCCAGCAGCGCGATGATCTCGTGCTGGCGCAGGGTGAAGCTGACGTCGTTCAGGATATGGCTCTTGCCATAGAAGGTGTGGACGCCCGCCACCTCCATCAGCGGCGCCGCCGTCGCCGCGGTGTCCCGCGACTTCGCCGCCACCGCCGCCGCGCCGGAGCCGATATAGACCTCCTGCACGCGCGGGCTGGTCCGGGCTTCCTCCACCGTGCCGTCCAGCAGCACCTCACCCTCGTTCATCACGGTCACGTGATCGGCCAGTTGGAACACGCGGTCGATGTCATGCTCGACCAGCAGCACCGGCAGATCGGCGGAGATGCGCTTGATGATGCCGCCGATCCGCTCGCGCTCCGCCGCAGCGAGGCCGGCCAGAGGTTCGTCCAGCAGCAGGATGCGCGGGCCGCTGGCCAGAGAGATCCCCATGTCCAGCAGCCGCTGCCCGCCATAGGACAGAGAGCCAGCCTCCGCCGGCTCGATCCCGGCCAGGCCCAGATAGCGGATCAGCTCCGCCGTCCGCGCGTTCACCTGCTCCAGATCGTCGGCCGACCGCCAGACATTGAAGGCATGGCTGTCGCGCGCCTGCACCGCCAGACGGATGTTCTCGCGCACGGTCAAGGCCGGGAACAGATTGGTGATCTGGAAGCTGCGGCCGATGCCGGCGCGGGCGATCGTCTCCGGCGAGGATCCCGCGATCGGCTTGCCCAACAGGGTCACTTGCCCGGCGTCCGGACGATGCAGGCCTGAGAGCAGATTGAAGGCCGTGGTCTTGCCGGCGCCGTTCGGGCCGATCAGGGCGTGCAGCGTCTTGTCCTTCACGGCGACGTCGACGCCTTGCACCGCCTTGATGCCGCCGAAGGACTTCACGATGCCCTTGGCCTCCAGCGCCGGGCCGGACAGAGTTCCGGTCGGGATCAGGAAGCTGGGCAGAGGCATGGCCTCGGTCCGCCGGCCGGCCATCGCCGCCGCCTCGATCGGCTGCTTGCGGAAGGGCGCCAACAAGCGACCGACCACGCCGGTCAGCCCGCTCGGGGAGAACACCACGAAGATCACGAACAGCAGGCCGAACCAGAACTGCCAGTTCTCGGTGTAGATCGACAGGAATTCGCGGAACAGGATGAAGAACAACGCGCCGATCGCCGGGCCGAAGAAGCTGCGCATGCCGCCGATCACCACCATCGCCAGCAGTTCGCCGGAGAACACGACGGAGATCGGATCGGCCGAGGTCATGCGGTTCTTGAACAGCAGCAGAACGCCGGCGAGGCCGGTCAGGCTGGCCGACAAGGTGAAGGCCAACAGCTTGTAGCGATCGACCGAATAGCCCAAGAAGCGGGCGCGCTGCTCGTTCTCTCGGATCGCGACCAGCACGCGGCCCACCGGAGAATCATGAAACCGCGACAGGAAGGCGACGACCAGAAAGCCGATCAGCGCGGTCAACCAATAGAAGCTGGCCGAACTCTCCAGATCGAACCCGATCACCGGCGGGCGGGTGATCCCGCCCAGGCCGTTCTCGCCGCCGGTCACATCGGTCCAGCGGAAGGCGACGACGTAGAGCATCGCCGACAGCGCCAAGGTCAAAAGCGAAAAATAGACGCCGCGTCGACGCAGGATCAGCATGCCGAAC
>JBMLRS010000091.1:0-1913 GCA_049240905.1 Elsteraceae bacterium | reverse complement strand
GGCGCGCCCTTGCCGAAGCGGCTGGGATCCTTTGAGAGTCGCTTCTCCAGCGTATAGGCGGCGAAGGAGCCCAGCACCGGGCCGCCGCCCGGCAGCACGCCCAGGATCGAGCCCAGCCCCGTGCCGCGCAGCATCGCCGGCCAGGCGCGCCGCCATTCCTCGCGATTGGGCCAGAGCCGCCCGATCCGCGCGGTGGTCGGCGCGCCGGTCGATTTGCCCTCCAGATTTCTCAGAATCTCGGCCACGCCGAACAGCCCCATCGCCAGCGGCACGAAGCCGATGCCGTCGGCCAGCTCGGGCAGGCCCAGCGTGAAGCGCGTGGCCCCGCTGTTCACATCCGTCCCGACGAGCCCCAGCAACAGTCCGACCACGACCATCGCGACCGCCTTCAGCACCGATCCGCCGGCCAGCACCACCGCGGCCACAAGCCCCAGCGCCATCAAGGCGGCGTAGTCGGAAGGCCCGAACTTCTGCGCCAGCAGGCCGAGCGGCGGCCCAATCGCCGCCACCGCCAAGGTCGCGACGCTGCCTGCGAAGAAGGACCCCAGGGCGGCGATCGCCAAGGCGCTGCCGGCTCGTCCTTGGCGCGCCATCTGATAGCCGTCCAAGGCGGTCACCACGCTGGACGCCTCCCCTGGCAGATTCACCAGGATCGCCGTGGTCGACCCGCCATACTGCGCGCCGTAATAGATGCCGGCGAGCATGATCAGCGCCCCGGTCGGCGGCAGGGCGTAGGTCAAGGGCAGGAGCAGCGCGATGGTCGCGACCGGGCCGATGCCCGGCAGCACGCCGATCAAGGCGCCCAGAAGCGCGCCGACCAGGCAGAACCCCAGATTCTGGAAACTGAGCGCGACCCCGAAGCCGAGCGAGAGCTGATCGAACAGATCCATCAGGGCAGGATCTTCACCGAAAGCCCCAGCCCAAGGCCGAAGTCGGCCGCGCCCAGCGACGCCAGGAACACCGATAAGCCGGCGGCGAGGAACATCCCGATGGTCTCGACCGTGTAGCCGAACAGCAGCAGGGCGCCGAGCACCGGGGCGGCGGCGCGGGCCGGCCAGGGCGCGGCCGGCTCCGGTTCGACCTTAGCCAGGCAGCCCCTCAGCAGCAGAAGCGCGCCAAGCGCCGCGAGCAGCAGGCACAACGCCGTCGGCGCCCATCCCGGACCCATCCGTACGGCCCTGCCGACCGGCAGATCGCGCCCGATCCAGGCGAAGAACGCCGCCACCCCTAGCAAAGCGGCGCCGCCAATCACATCTTTCTTTGTGAATACCCTCATCGGGTGGATTGGTCCCGCTGCGTCCCACCTTGTCAAGTCAGCCGCCAGCCCCGACGATGCCGACCAAGAATCCGGAGGAAACCATCATGCGCCTGCTCTCGTCGCTCATTCTCGCCTGCGTCCTCTCGCTGGGCGCGCCTCTCGCCTGGGCGCAGGATTATCCCGTCAAGCCGATCCGGGTGATCGTGCCTTATCCCGCCGGCGGGCCGACCGACGTGCTGGCGCGCTTGGTGGGGCAGAAGGCTGGCGAGGCGATGGGACAGGCGGTGGTGGTGGACAATCGCGCCGGCGCGGGCGGCGTCATCGGCACGGACGCGGTCGCGAAGGCGGCGGGCGACGGCTACACGCTGGGTCTCGCCAACAACGCGACCCATGCGACCAACAGCAGCCTCTATCCTTCGCTGCCCTATGACGCGGTGAAGGATTTCGCGCCTATCGCGCTGGTCGCCACCGTCACTCATGTGCTGGTCGCGCACCCGTCGCAGGGGTTCAAGTCAGTGGCGGATCTGATCGCCTACGCCAAGGCCAACCCCGGCAAGCTGAACATCGCCAGCACTGGCAACGGCTCGGCCTCGCATCTGGCGGCGGAGCTGTTCAAGTCGCGCGCGGGCATCGACATGGTGCATGTGCCCTATCG
>JBMLRS010000090.1:0-2283 GCA_049240905.1 Elsteraceae bacterium | reverse complement strand
AAGGCCAGCATCTCGTTGACCGGCGTGGACCAGATCGCCGCGCCCATCGGCAGCAGGTGGTCATAGAGGAAGCGGTCGCCATAGCCGCCCTTCCGCAGGAAATCGCCGAGCGACATAGAAAGGTCGACCGGATCCAGCAGCATCGCCTGCGCGTCCTTGTAGAAGCGGGTGATGTCCAACAGCATCCGCCAATAGCCGGGACGCAGCAGATTGCTGCGCTGCGCGAACATGCCGACGATGTTGGTCCCGGAATACTCCAACCGGCCATGATCGATGCTGACGGCGAAGGACATGTCGCTCGCCTCGGTCTCGACCTCGAGGGTTTTGAACAGGCCGGTCAGGTTCGGGTAGTTCGGTTCGTTATAGACGATGAAGCCGGTGTCCACGGGAATGGCCTTGCCATCCACCACCGCGTCCACCGTGTTGCTGTGACCGCCGATGCGCTCGTCGCATTCGAAGATCGTCACTTGCGCCGCGTCGCGCAGCGCCCACGCGGCGCCGAGTCCGGAAATCCCGGCGCCGATGACGGCGATGGTCGGCTTGCTCATCTCACGCCGCCGACTTGATCGAGGCGAGGGCCGCCAGCGCCAGATCGCGCGCTTGGCCATGATCGACGATCGGCTTGGGATAGTCGCGCCCCAGCGTGATCCCCGCCGCGCGCAACTGGCGTTCGTCCATGGTCCAGGGCTGATGGATCACGCTGTTGGGCAGCTTCGCCAACTCGGGAACCCAACGTCGGACATAGGCGCCCTCCGGATCGAACTTCGCGCCCTGCAAGGTCGGATTGAAGATTCTGAAAAAAGGCGCGGCGTCCGCCCCGCAGCCGGCGACCCATTGCCAGCTCGCCGGATTGTTGGCCGGACAGGCGTCCACCAAAGTGTCCCAGAACCATCTCTCTCCTTCGCGCCAATCGATCAGCAGGTCCTTGATCAGAAAGGATCCCACGATCATGCGCACGCGGTTGTGCATCCATCCGGTATGCCAGAGTTCCCGCATGCCGGCATCGACAATCGGATAGCCCGTCCGCCCCCGCCGCCAGGCCTCGAGCGCGTCGGGTGAAGAGCGCCAGGGAAAGCGCGCGAACTCCGCCTTGATCGGCTGATCGACCAGCGACGGCGCGTGGTACAGCAGAACATGGGCGAAGTCGCGCCAGCCCAGCTCGCGCAGATAGGCCATGCCGTCCGATTCCGCCCGCGCGTGAGCGGCGCAATGGGTTTTGACCGCGCGCCAGACCTGACGCGGGCTGATTTCGCCCCACTGCAGATGCGGCGACAGTCGCGACGTGAAGGGAAGGTCCGGACGATTGCGCCCGTCGTCATAGCCCTGCAGGCCTTTCCCCAAGAATTCCTGCAAGCGGGTGAGGGCGCCGGCCGATCCCGGCGTCCAGTTCGCGCGTAATCCGCCCGCCCAATCCGGTTTGGTCGGGGTTAGGCCCCAGCCGTTCAAGTCGTCGGAGGCGATCGCCCGTGCGGGCGTCAGCGGGCCTGCGAGGGCGGGCAGCGGCGGCTCGATCGCAGCCTTCGCCAGCAGGGAGCGCCAGAACGGCGTGAACACCTGGAAATGCCGGCCGGAGCCGGTCTTAAGCGTCCAGGGCTCGGTCAACAGGGCGCCGTTGTAGCTTTCCACGGCGACGCCTTTTTCCTTCAGATCAGCCTTCAACGCCTTGTCGCGCTCGCGGCTGGCGGGGTCGTAGCGTCGGTTCCAGAAGACATTCTTTACGCCCTCCGCCGCCACGATCTCCCGAACGATCTCGGTCGCCGGACCGCGCCGCAGCGCGAGGGTCAGGCCCAGCTTGGCCAGATCCTCGCCCAACGCGCGCAGGGACCCGTCCAGCCACCAACGCTGCGCCCCGCCGAGCGGCCGCTGCGCCGGCGTCTCATCCAGAACATAGAGCGGAAGGATCGGGCGGCCGGTCGCGACGGCGGCGCTGAGGGCGGGATTGTCGGAAACGCGGAGATCGTTCCGGAACCAGACGAGCGCGGGTCCAGAGGACATGAAGTCAGGAAACCTTGAGTGCGAGGGTTGTCATTGATACGCGGCGCATCGGGGTATGGATCATCGGCGCCGCGCCGCCGACGCGGAAACCGGCAGGATCTTGCCGCGCGCGGCAAGGAAGACCTGAAAGCCGGATGGGAAAAGCTCCTTGATCGCGGGATCGCCGATGTCCAGCCCGCCGGTGAAGGCGCCGAACGCCGGCAGGATCAGCTTCTCGCCGTCATGCAGGAAGCAGCCGCCGCTGACCGAGCGGGGGCCGAAGCTGACCCGCGCCTTGGGGTGAAAATG
>JBMLRS010000089.1:0-6236 GCA_049240905.1 Elsteraceae bacterium | reverse complement strand
TGGATCTCGCCGTCGGCCACGTTCCAGGCGAGATGGCCGGGCCGATAGTCGATCTGCGGTTTCAACTGATCGAAGGTCCGATGCAGATCCTCCGCCCGGTTCGCCTCAGTCCCGTACAGCGCGCTGGACGGGCGCCGGAAGCCATCGGGTTGGCGGCGGTAGATCTGTCCGCCGTCGCGGCGGCCCTCGTCGATCATGATCGGGCGCAGCCCGGCCTTCACGATCGCCTCGGCCGCCCGAACTCCGGCGGGACCCGCTCCGATGACGATTAGGCGCGGGTCGGCCATGACGCGTCCGGTTGCTCAGTGAGAATCGAAAGCCCTGCGCGCACTGGGGTGGCGAAGGCGGAAAGGCGTTCGCCGTCCGTGGTCCAGACCCAGCAATCCTGGCAGGCCGACATCAGACAGAAGCCCGCCCGCGCCTCGGGTCCAAACTCCGACCGCCGCAGCGAGCGTCCGGAAGCCAGCATCGCCACCAGCACCATGTCGCCCATGAGCGCCGACACTCGCACGCCGTCGACGGTTATCTCAACGCTCGGGCGATCGGTCTCGTCCAGCCGAACGAAGCGCGCAGGCGCGCTCACGGCGTCAATCGCAGGGCGGCAACGGAAAGGGCGGCGGATTCGGTCATGGAGCGCCTGGGTGAAAAAATCGACGATATCGCGCGTTCGACCGCGCGTCTCTTGACTTATCTGAGCGACGGCGCGGCGATCAACCCAGCGCTTGATTGGCGATCCCAAAAACTTTGAACGGCCCCGTCGCGGGCCGCGCGCCGCGGACCATGGTCGTCACGGCGTCGACCTGAGTCAGCCCCCGCTGGTCAAGCCATGCCGACAGGCCCAGATCCGGGGGCAGGTCGATGCGCTGGAACAGCCCCGGCTCAACGCCGATCCAATGCGCGATCAGCGCTTTGGCGGACGCCGCGTCCCGCGCGACGACGGGGCCGATCAACCCACCGCGCCCGAACCGGCGGTGAAAGGCGAAGCCTGTGACCGCGCCGGCCTCCTGTAGAACGACCGCCTCGCCCTCTGCGATCAGGGCGTCGATCAAGGCCGCGCGCTCTGCGCCGACCGCAGCCGCGTCGAGCGCGATCAAAGCCGCCGCGTCAGCCGCCTGCAAACGGCGCAGAATGACGTCAGGACCGGGAAGCGGCTCCGACATGGGGACGCCGACCCCTTGATGTTGAGCGATCGCGCCGATTGGCTGAAACTCAAGTCGGCGATAGAGCGGTTCGCCTTCCTTGGTCGCGTTGAGCAGAATCGAGGGCGTCGCGGCGCGCTCCAGGATCATCCGCATCAAGCGGCCGCCGACGCCGGCGCGTTGCAGGGCGGGATCCACGATCACCATCCCGACGCGGCTCTGCGCGCCGCCGTAGCGCCAGGACAGCGCGACGCCAACCAGCCGACCGTCGGAAAACGCGCCGAGCCCCTCGCCGATCGACAGCACGAAACGCCAATCCTCCAGCCGGTGCGGCCATTTAACGGCTTGCGAGAGCGCGTGAGCGGCCGGGAGGTCAGCCTCTGACAGGGGCGCCACATCGACTGTGTCGCGGGGGTGGGCTAAGGTCACGAATGCGTTCTCCTTCGCGCGCGCCGCGGTCGGCGCGCCTGGGATGGATATCCGTTGTCCGGCCGCCTGGAATCAACGGATTGTTCGCGGCCGCCTTGGCGGGCTTAATGGCGATCCAGCGCTCCGGCCGGCGACGCGTCGGCGAAGGAACGCTCTCGAGACCCTCTCTGGACCCTCTGGATCGATGTCGCGCTTCACCCCGAAATTCATCACCTTCGATTGCTACGGCACGTTGACCCGCTTCCGCATGACGGAGATGACGCGGGAGATGTTCGCTGACCGAATCCCCGCGGCGGGCATGGAGGATTTCATCCGAGACTTCTCCGCCATCCGCATGGACGAGATCCTCGGGCCCTGGAAGCCTTACCGGGACGTTTTGGTCAACGCGATCCAACGCACGGCGAAGCTCTGGGGGGTGACGGCTGACGAAGCGGAGGGCGAGGCCTATTTCAACGCCGTGCCGACCTGGGGCCCCCATCCGGACGTGCCGGCCGGCCTGTCGCGGCTGGCCGCGCGTTTCCCGCTGGTGGTGCTGTCGAATGCGGCGAACAGTCAGATTCATCTGAACGTCGCCCAGTTGGGCGCGCCGTTTCATGCGGTCTACACGGCGGAGATGGCGCAGGCCTACAAACCCCGCATGCAAGCCTTCGAATACATGCTCGGTCAATTGGGAGCCAAGCCGGAGGATTGCCTGCATGTCTCCTCCTCCTATCGATATGATCTGATGGTCGCGCACGACATGCGCTTCGGCATGCGCGCCTTCGTCAACCGCCAGCATGAGCCGCACGCGCCCTATTACGGCGCCGCGGAAGTGAAGGACATTGGCGCGCTGGCGGATCTGCTGGGTCTTTGATCGCGGACGATCGCGCCCGTGAAGCCGCAGAGCTACTGGACCGACAGCGCGCCCCCCTTCGCCGGGGGCTCGAGCAAGCCGATCGAGGGTCGCGCCGACGTGGTGATCGTCGGCGGCGGCTTCACTGGGCTTTCGGCCGCGCGCACGCTTGCGGCCAAGGGGGTGGAGGTTCGAGTGCTGGAGGCCGGCGCCGTCGCCTCGGAGGCGTCGGGCCGCAATGGCGGGCATTGCAACAACGGTCTGGCGCAGGATTTCAGCGCGGTCGCGGCCAGGTTGGGATTGGAGCGGGCGCGGGAGCTTTACTGGGCCTACGACGCCGGTGTCGATCTGGTCGAACGCATTGTCCGCGAAGACGCGATTGACTGCCATTTTCAGCGCTCCGGCAAGCTGAAGCTGGCGGCCAAGTCCGAGCATTTCGAGAAGATGCGCAAGGCGCAGGAGATCCTGGCCCGCGAGGTGGATCCGGACACCCAGTTGATCGAGCGGGCGGATCTGGGATCGGAAATCGCGAGCAGCCGCTATCACGGCGGCGTGCTGTATCGCCGCTCCGCCACGCTGCATGTCGGCAAGTTCGGCGTGGGTTTGGCGGAGGCGGCCGCGCGCGGCGGGGCTTCGATCCATGAGCATGCTCCAGTCACGGCGATCGAGAAGACCGGCGGCGGCTATCGAGTGACCAGCGCGAAGGGTTCGATCCTGGCCGACGCGGTGCTGCTGGCGACCGGCGCCTCGCAGCATGGCCCCTTCGACTGGCTGCGCCGCCGGATCATCCCGGTCGGCAGCTTCATCATCGTGACCGAGCCGCTGGGCGCGGCCCGCGCCCGGGAGATCATGCCGGGCGGGCGCGCCTGCACCACCACGCAGAACATCGGCAACTATTTCAGATTGGCTCCGGACGATCGGCTGGTTTTCGGCGGGCGCGCGCGCTTCGCGACGTCCAGCCCCCGATCCGACCTGAAGAGCGGCCGCATCCTGCAGGCGCAGCTGAGCGCGGTGTTCCCGCAACTCGCGAACTGCCGGATCGACTATTGCTGGGGCGGTCTTGTGGACATGACCCAGGACCGTCTGCCGCGCGCGGGCGTGACGGACGGGTTGTTCTACGCCGCCGGCTTCTCCGGCCATGGCGTGCAGATGTCCACCTACATGGGGCAGACGATGGCCCGGCGCATGATGGGCGAGGACGTCGCCAACCCCTTGCGCGATCTGCCCTGGCCCGCCGTGCCGCTCTACGCCGGCAAGCCCTGGTTCCTGCCATTCGTCGGGCTCTACTATCGCTACAAGGACTATGTCTCGTGACGTCGGCGCGCTCGCGCGGTCTCAACTGAGCCTGAGTCGGAAAAAGCCGAAAAAGCGCCTTTTTATGACGTGCTCAACAAGGTCGGTTTCGACGGACGCCGAACTTGTTCTAGCGCCGGTCGAACGCCATCGCCATCAGCGCGCGGAGGTTGCCGCCCGCGTCGCCGCGATGGGTTTCAAAGCGAACATGCGCGGTGGGCGACGCGGTCTGGTCCAGCCGGATCGACCAGAGCGGGGCGATTTCGGTGGGCAGGAAAGCGTAGCGGACGTCAATGATCCGCGCGTCGCCGCCGCTCGCCTGCGCCACGAACCCATCGCTGAAGCGTGAGAAGCGGTCGATGTCCCTCGCTTGCTGCGAGCGCGGATCCAGCCACGGGAGCGCGCGCGCGACGTCAAGCTTGGCGATCGACTGGCCTTCGACGATCGGCAGGGCGAAGCCCGGCCGCACCCCATCCACATAGAAGCGTCCGTCGGCCTCGTAGATGCTTCGCCAGACGATCAGGTTGGCGAAGGTGGGTTTGACTTCTAGACGAAGCGCGACATGCCCGCGCCGCCGCGCGAGGTCTTCTGCGAGCGCCTTCGCCGCTTGGTGCTGGTAAACGCCAACGGCGAGATAGCAGGCCGCCCATGCCACGCCCAGGCGCGCCCAGCCCGGACGCTTCCGCAGAACGGCGACGGCGAGGAACCCGAGCAGCGGCAAGGTGACCAGCGGATCGACCACGGACACGACGCTGAACGAGATCCGTTGGTCGCTGAAGGGCCAGAACAGCTGGGTCCCGTAGGAAGTCATCGCATCCAGGAGGCCATGGGTCCCATAGCCGAGCGCACTGAACAGCCATAGTCGGCCAAAGCCGATCGAGAGCCATCGTCGCAGACAGATGAAGAAAACCGCGGCGGCCAGAAAACCGCCGACCGGTATGAAGATGAGGGAATGCGTGAACTGGCGATGATATTCGAGGAACAGCAGGCTGTCCGTCTGTGATCGGATCAGGACGTCGAGATCCGCGGCCATGCCGGCGACGAACCCGACGGCCGCGGCCACCCGCGTCTGGCGCGCGCTTGCGCTCGCCGCTGGAAAGGCGGCGCCCAGCGCGCCTTGCGTGATCGGATCCATCGCCCCGATCAGCCGGCGGAAAGCGGCGGAATAAACGAACCGGCGAACGCCATAGTCACAGCCAGCCTCACGTCCTTGCGTCGAGGCGCATCCCTATCCGAGCCGGGCTTGCGAGACCATCGCTTTCTGCGCCGCCGCGGCCGCTCAAACGCGTCGGAAGCGCGTGATCGCCGTCCAGGCCGGGGCGAGGGCGCGCGCGACGACCGGGATCATCGCAAGCCCGATCGCCAAACCGATCAGCGTGGTCACGCCGGATTCCGCGATCCAACTCACCGGGCCGGAGACGGCGGGAATCAGAGCCCCGAGGCTCTGCGCCAGACCATGCGCGAGATGTGCGGGGCCGGCGAGGCCCAGCGCCTCCAGCCCGTGCAGCAGGATGCCGCCGCCCACCAGCAGCATGGCGACGGCCCCGACTCCGGACAGCGCCTTCAGCAGCCAGGGCATCACCCGCACCACGCCGCGGCCGATCGTCTGGGTCAGCCGCCCTAGCGCGCTTGAGGTTTCGCGCGCGGCCATGGCGAACCCGACGTCGTCCGCTTTCACGATCATCGCGACCACGCCGTAAACCAGAACGGTGATGCCCACGCCGACCAAGCCTAGAACCCCCGCCTGCTGCCAGAACGACGCCTCCGGGACGGACCCCAGCGTGATCGCCATGATCTCGGCTGACAGGATGAAGTCGGTCTTGATCGCGCCGGCGATCCGATCCTGCTCCAGCGATTCAGGCGTTCCCGGCAAGTCTCCGGCGTCTGGCGCGGCGCCCGCCGCCGGGTGGGCGTGCGGAAAGACCGCCTCGATCACCTTCTCCGCGCCCTCATAGCAAAGAAAGAGCCCGCCCAGCATCAGCAGCGGCGTGATCGCCCAAGGCGCGGCCGCGCTGAGCGCCAGCGCCCCGGGCAACAGGAACAGCAGCTTGTTCTTCAGCGAGCCCACGGCGATCTTCAGCACGATCGGAAGTTCGCGCTGCGCGGCGAAGCCTACGACATAGCGCGGGGTCACCGCCGCGTCGTCGATGACCACCCCGGCCGATTTCGCGCCCGCTTTCGCGGCGAGCCCGGCGAGATCGTCAACCGACGCGGCGGCGACTTTGGCGATCGCCGCCACGTCGTCCAAGAGGGCTAATAGACCTGAACTCATGAACCGTCCTCGCCTCGACCCATTGGCAGCCCTCCCATCGACGATGGATCCGCGCGTCGCCGATCAGGAAGGCGGCGTCGTTATGGCTGGGCTTCGCCAGGCGCGGACGGGAGGATTGAAGGGAAATCGAAGAAGAGCATGACCGCCTCGCGCATCGCCGCCCGACCGTCGGCCGTACCAAAAACGCGAGCGGGGCGCCACAGAAACCGCAGAAAAGCTGGAGCGGGTGAAGGGAATCGAACCCTCGTCGTAAGCTTGGGAAGCTTCTGCT
>JBMLRS010000088.1:2139-5942 GCA_049240905.1 Elsteraceae bacterium | reverse complement strand
GAACCGTTAGGCAGGTTGGCCGCGGTCTCCTCCGCCACGGGGGCCGCGGCCTTCAACGGCAGCCGGAACCACACCGTGGTGCCGACGCCCTTCTGGCTGTCGATCTCCAGACGCGCGCCATGGGCGTTCACCAGCCCCTCGGCGATCGGCAAGCCAAGCCCTGTGCCTTGGCGCTTGCTGACCAGGGTTGAGTTCACCTGCCCGAATTTCTCGCGCGCCATCATCACTTCCGACGCGGTCATGCCGACCCCGGTGTCGCGAACGGCGACATAGATCCCGCCGGCGCCCCCGTCCAAGCGGCTCAAGGTCAGGGTCACCACCCCTTGCGGCGGGGTGAACTTGATCGCGTTCGACATCAGATTCAGCAGGATCTGCAGCAGCGCCCGGCGATCCGCCCAAACCGAGTCGACGCTCAACTCCTGTTCGATCGACACGCCCTGCTGGTCCGCCTGCGGGCGCACCAGCGACACGACGGAGGTGGCCAGCGCCGCCACGTCCAACGCTTCGCGGTGCAGCACCAGCTTGCCGGCGTCGATGCGCGAAAGGTCCAGCAGATCGTTCACCAAGCCCAGCAGATGTTTGCCGGCGCGATGAATGTCGGCGATGTAGGTCAGATAGCGCGGCTGGCCGATCGCGCCGAACAACTCGCTCTCCATGATCTCGGAAAAGCCGATGATCGCGTTCAGCGGCGTGCGCAGTTCATGGCTCATGTTCGCCAGGAACTCCGATTTGGCGCGGCTTGCGGCGGTCGCTTCGCGCCGGGCCGTCTCCGCCGCTTCGGTCTGGGCGCGCAGGTCCGCGGCGGCGATCATCGTCTCGGTCACGTCCCGATAGATCGCGACGCGACCGCCGTCGGCCATCGGGCGATCGGAGATGGAGAGGATCGCCCCGTCGGTTGAGGTGACCTGAAAGCGCCGTTCTTCGGCCTGGGCGTGGCTGCGCCAGCTGGGGGCGACGCTGCCTTGTTCGGCCGATTCGGAGCTGAAGATGCCGGCGGCGACCGCCGCGCCCATGACTTCGTCATAATCGATGCCCGGGCGGATCCCGAGACCGAAGGAACCGCAGAAATCACGGAACGGCTGATTGCAGACCACCAGCTTGCCGTCGCGATCCCACAAAACCATGCCTTCGGCGAGGCTCTCGATCGCGTCGACCAACCGACCCTGCGCGGCGCGGACGCCGGCGGCCTCGCTCTCGATCGCGGCGAGACGCTCGATCCGCCGCCGGCTGTCGAGCAAAGCGGTCAGCGCGCCGCGCAACCCCATGAATTCGCTCAGCCGCGCCGTCTTGAGCAAAGCGTCGGTGGAGGCGGCCCCCTCCGCCAGCTTGCCCACCGCCTGGGCCATCGCCTCGATCGGCGTGATCACCCAGCGGCCCATCGCGGCGTAGATCGTCGCGGCCAATCCCAACGCCATCGCGAGCCCGATCAGGAGCCCCGTCAGGTAGCGGTCGCCGATCATGGCGTCGATCCGCGCGGTCGACAGCGCGATCTCGATCGAGCCGAGCGGGCGAACATTCTGTCCGTCGCGCAGGGTGATCGGCCGAGAGGCGATCACGCTCTCCCGGGTCGGCGTTCCGCGTCCGATGATCAAACCGCCGGAGGGGTTCAGGACCCGCACCGATTGATGGTCGGGGTCGTTGGCGAGCGCGCTCATCGCGCGCTCCAGGGCTTCAAAATCAAGCGTCCATAGCGGGTAGGAGAGGCTCTCAGCCTCAACCCGGGCGCGGTGATCAGCGCGGTTGGCCAGGCTGCCGCGCTCAAAATCGCTGGTCAGCTTCACGTAAAGGACGGTCGCCAGAGCGCCGACCAGAAGGAACAGGCCGCCGGCGATCAGGGCGACGCGCGCCCGCAACCCCAGCGATTCGCCGAGATGGGAGATCGTCAGTCCGCTTGCGGCTTCTGGCTTTTCTGGCCTAGGCATTCGCTGGAACCATCACGCTAAACTGGCTTCTTGGAACATAGGGAGCGCGCCATTCTGACTTCATCGATCGAACGGCATGGGCTGGCGGCCTGGCCTGGCTTCGAGCAACACCGAATGGGCGGTTGGACCCTGACCTTCGGCGGTGGGCACACGAAACGCGCCAATTCCGCGACACTCCTGGAAAGTGATTGTGGAACGCCGACCGACTCGATCGACGCGATTGCCGTTTCCTATCGAGAACAAGGGCTGCCCCCGATTTTTCGAATAAATCCGCTCGCGCTCGATTCGGGAGTAGATGATCGCCTAAATGCACTGAATTATCTAGGGTTTGATGAGACCTGCGTTCAGGTATTGACTGTCCGACAATTACGGCCGGAAGCGTCAGAATTTGTGACAATTGTCACAGGCTCGAGCGAGTTCTGGCGACGGGGTCTTGCGATCGCTCAAGGTCTCTCGGCCGCTCAGGCGGCGGCGGCCAACCGCATTCTTGATCGGATCGCCGGACGCACGATCTATGCGCTGGTGAGCGATGAAGGAACGCCGGCCGCTTGGGGCATGGGCGTGGTCGCCGACGGCATGATCGGATTGTTCAACATCGTCACTTTGCCTGAGCATCGCGGCCGAGGCCTTGGCGGCAAGCTGGTGCGCAGCCTGCTCGCCGCTGGAGAGCGGGCGGGCGCCGAAACCGCCTACCTCCAGGTCGGCGCCGAGAATCGGCCGGCGCAATCCCTTTACGCCGGGCTCGGGTTTCGCGACCTCTACCGCTATCACTATCGGCGTCCGGCATGAGCGGCGCGGCGATTCCTCTCTGTTTCATCGGCGATGGGATCACGCTTGGTCACGGCGATCCCGAAGGCGGCGGGTTCGCGCTTCGGCTTTGCGCCAACGCGGCGGCCGAGGGCGTCGCGCTCGACCCGATCCGCGAGGGCGGCAAATTCTGGAGCAGCCGCGAGGTCGCCGCGAACTGGGAGCAACTCCTCGAGCATCATCTTGGCCCGGAGCCGACCGGCGGCCTGGTGTTCTGCTTCGGCGGCCGAGATTGCGACGACCTCGCCCGAGGCCAGCGGGTGCCGATCGAAGAAACGATCCAACTGGGCATCGAGATCATTCGCGCGGCGGCCGATCGCGCGCCTTTGTTCGTCATCGGCCCGCCCTCGACCGGCGACACCATCGTCAATCGCCGGATCCTCCTGGTCTCCCGCGTCCTCCGCACCATCACGGAGCAATGCGGCGCGCCCTACTTCGCGGCCTGCGAGGCGATGATGGGCAGCCGCCCTTGGATCGCGGACATGGCCGCCGGCGACGGGATTCATCCCCGCGCCGACGGGGCGCAGGCGTTGGCCGACGCGATCTCCGACACGGCGAATTGGCGCGGTTGGCTGAGCCTGCCGCTGTAACAGCCCGCTTACAGATTGACTTGCGCGGCGGGATCAGCCATTCCAACGCCACGTCGACGAACCCTGCGGGAGAGACCGGCGCGGACCAGATACGGCTTCGAGCCGGCGCCGAAGGAGCAAACGGCCCCGGAAACTCTCAGGCAAATGGACCGCAGGGGGATGACGCTCTGGAAAGCGATCGGGACGCCTGTGGGCGCTTCGATCCACCGACGAGGTAAGGCCGCCGCCGCTCCCAGGAGAGGCGGGGTCAATCTTTCAGGTCCGAGGACAGAGGGGGCTGCGCAATCCGGGACATCTTCCGGCGGCGCGGCTTAACGTCCTTGGGAGAGCGTCTTGACCGAATCATCTGGCGAAAAACTCGAAATCACTCCGCTTGACGCGTTGCACCGCGCGCGCGGCGGCAAGATGGTCCCCTTCGCGGGCTACGCCATGCCCGTGCAGTACCCGACCGGGATCCTGGCGGAGCATCTTTGGACCCGCGAGA
>JBMLRS010000088.1:0-2129 GCA_049240905.1 Elsteraceae bacterium | reverse complement strand
TCATATGGGCCAGATCCGCTTGGACGGCGCGGGCGCGGCGGCCGCGCTGGAGACGCTGGTTCCGGGGGAACTGCAGGCGCTGGGCGCCGGTCGCCAGCGCTACACCCTGTTCACCAGCCCCAGCGGCGGGATCCTCGACGATCTGATGGTCACCAACGCGGGCGATCACCTCTATGTCGTGGTCAACGCCGGCTGCAAGCATGAGGATCTGGCGCATCTGAGGGCGCATCTGGGCGCCGGCGTCACGATCACCCCGATGTTCGACCGCGGTCTGCTGGCGCTTCAGGGCCCGATGGCCGCCGCCGTGATGGCGGATCTCGCGCCGGCGTCCGCCCAGATGAAGTTCATGAGCGGCCAGGCGCTCGACGTGGCGGGAATCTCCTGCTTCGTCACCCGCTCCGGCTACACCGGGGAGGATGGCTTCGAGATCTCCGTCTCCGCCGCCGACGCCACGGCCCTGGCGGAGAAGCTGCTGGCCGACGAACGGGTCGCTCCGATCGGGCTTGGCGCGCGCGACAGCCTCCGTCTGGAGGCCGGGCTCTGCCTCTATGGCCATGACATCGACCAGAAGACCACGCCGATCGAGGCGGGCCTGGAATGGGTGATCAACAAGCGCCGCAGGATCGAGGGCGGCTTCCCCGGCGCGGACCTCATCCTGAAGCAGCTGGCCGAGGGCGCGCCGCGCCGCCGCGTCGGTTTCGCGCTGGAGGGCAAGGCCCCGGCGCGCGAAGGGGCCGCGGTCACCGACCGTGACGGCAAGCCCCTGGGCGTCGTGACCTCCGGCGGCTTCGCGCCCAGCGTCGGCGCGCCGATCGCCATGGGCTACGTCGAGATCAAATCCGCCGAGCCCGGAACCTCGGTCAATCTGGTCGTGCGCGACCAGCCGCGCGCGGCCGCCGTCGCCGCCATGCCCTTTTCGCCCCACCGCTACCATCGTTCTTAAGAGGAGCCAGCCCGATGAAATTTTCCAAAGACCATGAATGGGTCCGCGTCGAGGGCGACGTCGCGACCATCGGCGTCACCGACTACGCGCAAAGCCAACTCGGCGACGTCGTGTTCGTGGAACTGCCGGCGATCGGCAAGGAGCTGGCGCAGCATGGCGAAGCGGCCGTGGTTGAGTCGGTGAAGGCGGCCTCCGAGGTCTATGCGCCGGTCAGCGGCAAGGTGGTCGAGGTCAACAGCGCCTTGGTCGACGCGCCGGACACGGTGAACGGCGATCCCACCGGCGCCGGCTGGTTCCTCAAGATCAAGCTCTCCAACCCGGCCGAACTGGACGACCTGATGGATCAGGCCGCCTACGACGCCTATATCGCGGGTCTCGCCTGATGCGCTATCTGCCCCATACCGAGGCTGACCGCAGCGCGATGCTGGCGGTGATCGGCAGCCCCTCGATCGAGGCGTTGTTCCGCGACGTGCCGAAGGCGGCTCTCCTCAGCGCCCCGGTCGATCTGCCCGCCCATCAGGGCGAGCTGGCCGTCGAGCGGCGCCTGGCCAAGATGGCCGCGCGCAATCTGACCGCGGGCGCAGCCCCCTTCTTCATCGGCGCCGGCGCCTACAAGCATCACGTGCCCGCCAGCGTGGATCACATCATTCAGCGCGGCGAGTTCCTGACCAGCTACACGCCCTATCAGCCGGAGATCGCGCAGGGAACGCTGCAATATCTGTTCGAGTTCCAGACCCAGGTGGCGTTGATCACCGGCATGGAGGTCGCCAACGCCTCGATGTATGACGGCTCGACAGCCTGCGCCGAAGCCGTCGCCATGGCGAACCGCGTGACCGGTCGCTCCAAGGCGATCCTGTCCGGCAGCTTGCATCCGCATTATCGCGAGATCGTGGAGACCCACGGCCGCTGGTCCGGCTTCACGGTCAACTCCCTGCCGGCCGATCCCATGCTGAAGGAGGACATCGCCTCCCTGATCGACGGCGAGACCTCCTGCGTGGTCGTCCAAAATCCCGGCTTCTTCGGCCAGATCCGCGATCTCTCCGCTTTGGCCGCCGCCGCCCACGCCAAGGGCGCGCTGCTGATCGTCGCAGTGACGGAGATCATGTCGCTGGGCGCGGTGAAGCCGCCGGGCGCCATGGGCGCGGACATCGTCGTCGGCAACGGCCAGAGCGTCGGCAACGGCCTG
>JBMLRS010000087.1:0-2811 GCA_049240905.1 Elsteraceae bacterium | reverse complement strand
ACTGGCGCGAGACAACCGACGACCAGGCGTCTAATTCCCTGGCAGCGTCAGCGGATTGGACCAGGCGCGCTTGCCGGCGGCGTCGGCCACCGCCACGCGGCACCAGCCGCTCTCCCGGAACTTCGCGAGAGGCAGGCGCGCCCGGATCAATCCGGCGCCCAATTCATTCTCCGACCGCGATCCCACGCCCAGAACCATGATCGCGTCGACCGGGGAGCATTCGATCACCAGATCGTCGCCGTCGATCTCGATGCGGCGCAGGTCCGGGCCTTGGGTGGAGTAGTGTCGCCCGGCCTTCAGGGCCGCGACGATCTGATCCGGGTCGTTCTCCTCCGCCGCGACCATCACCCAGGCGCCGAAGACGTCGGGCGAGTGCATGTGAGCGTCGTCCACCGCCAGGGCCGACAGGCGGCGGCCCTTGGCGCAGAGCCGGTCCAGCAGGTACCAGCCGTCACCGCGATCCTGCAGGATGTGGGAGGTGTGATTATAGACCTCCACCGCATGGGCCTCCACGGTGTCGGCGTCGGCCTCGGTCAGCCCATACCAGCCGGGATGCACGATGGCGACGAAGGCGCCCGCCGCCATGCACCGGCGTGACACTTCCGGACCGGTCTCATCAGGCGCGATAGGGGCGAAATCGTCGGGCAGCCCGAAAGCCGTCATGTGCCAAAGCTCGCCCAACTCGGTCTGCGGCGCGTGTAGTTCGGCGCTGATCAGGGTGGTGAAGCCGTCGCGGCGGAAGGGCCGCGTGTCGGTGATCGGGAAGCCGTAGCGATCCATGAAGTGATCGGTCAGCGCCAGGAAGTCGTAGCCCGCCTCTCGGTAGATCCGACACACTTCCTCCGGCGAATTGGCCCCGTCCGACCGGGTGGAGTGAGTGTGCAAATTGCCGCGCAGAAACCGGGCGCCGGACGGGAATAGGCTGGTCATCAAAGCGTTCTCCTTCAATCGCGCGAGTATGCCCGATTTCCGTGAAGAGGGCATGACACAGCGCATTTGTCATCGCGTCTCCGGCTCAGTAGGGTCGCGCGCTCATCTTCCTTAAATCGAGGTTCGCCGTGAGCGGATTGATCCTGCCCTGGAAGGGCGTGCTTCCCACTATCGACCCAACCGCTTTCATCGCCCAGAACGCCACGATCATCGGCGACACGGTGATCGGTCCGGACACCAATGTCTGGTTCGGCGTGGTGATTCGCGGCGACGTGCATGAGATCCGCATCGGCGCGCGCACCAACATCCAGGATGGAACCATCGTGCATGTCGCCGAAGGCAAGTTTGGAACCTACATCGGCGACGACATCACGATCGGCCACGCCGCCATCATCCACGCCTGCAGGCTGGAGACCGGCTGTTTCGTCGGCATGGGCGCCTGCGTGCTGGACGGCGCGGTGGTGGAGAGCGGCGCCATGGTCGCGGCCGGCGCGCTGGTGACGCCGGGCAAGCGCGTGCCCGCCGGCGAGCTTTGGGCGGGCAATCCCGCCAAGAAGCTGCGAGACATAACCCCGGCCGATCTCGCCGGCTTCCAGGCCTCGGCCGACAAATATGTCGGGCTTGGACGGACCTATCGGCTGCAGCAGGCCGGGTAGGCGGCTATTTTCCGACTTTCTCGTCCAGGTAGGCTTCAACCTCGTCCAGACTGGCGCTGAACAAATAGTCCTTGTCGCCGAGCAGGATCGTCATCGTCGCGCCGTCGCGCAGCATGTAGCCCCCATGGGCGAGCACCCGCTTGTCCGGCTTCTGCGCGGTCATCAGATGCAACCCAAGGCGGGTCGCAAGACGTCGCACGCGGCGCTCGACGGAGGGCAGGGCGTCTTTGCGGCTCATCCCGGCTCGCTTTCTTTGGTCGGCGCGCGCGCCTAACCTCTTCCGGTTTTCGCCGCCGGCGCGACGCCGCCATTGAGCGACGGAGCGACGGCCAGGAAGGAATCCACCGCCTTCGCCAGTTCTTCGGTCTTGTCCGTGAAGTAATGGGTCGCGCCCGGAATCACCCGGTAATCGATGGAGATGTCGCGCTGGTTCGAAAGCTTGTGCACCAGCTTGGCGACATTCGCTTCCGGCACCAATTCGTCCTTCGCGCCCTGGATCATCATGCCGGAGACCGGGCAGGGGGCGAGGAAGGCGAAGTCATAAGGCGGGATGGCGGGCGGCGCCACGGCAATGAAGCTCGCGATCTCTGGGCGGCGCATCAACAACTGCATGCCGATCCAGGCGCCGAAACTGAAGCCGCCGACCCAGCAGGCGCTGGCGTTCGGGTTAATGGACTGCAACCAATCCAGCGCCGACGCCGCATCGGACAATTCCCCCTCGCCGCGATCGAACGTTCCCTGGCTGCGGCCGACCCCGCGAAAATTGAACCGCAGAACCGAAAAGCCGCGCTTCACGAAAGCCTGGAAGACAGTGAACACCACCTTGTTGTTCATTGTTCCGCCATGCTGCGGATGCGGATGAAGAACGATCGCAATCGGCGCGTTCGGCGCCTTCGAGGGGTGGTAGCGGCCTTCGAGCCGCCCTTCGGGTCCGTTGATCAAGATTTCAGGCATCTGGTTTGGGAACTCGGCGGCGGCGGGTGGAGGGAAATAGAAGCTTTCGGCGCGCCCTGGCGGCGGAGAGGCGTCGGTTTACTGCGGATAGCACGCCGCAAACCGCTGCGCCGCTCAGGGCGATTGCATCAAAACTGGGTTTCTTGGCAGTGCTTTGCCGATCATCCAGCTTTATATACGGCGCGCCAGCCTTCAGGTTCAATAACTTCGCGCGCTTGTCTTTTCAGCCTCTCGCGCCCAGGCGGCCCGGTAGAGCCGTTCGATCGCCTCG
>JBMLRS010000086.1:0-1107 GCA_049240905.1 Elsteraceae bacterium | reverse complement strand
GACCACGCCGCCGCTTGCCGAAGCGATCCTCGAAGATCCCCCAGGCCTCGCTCTTGCCGGCGAAGAAGCGTTCCGGACGGAAATCCGGTTTTCGATCGGCGAAATCTTGAGGTTTCATGCCGCTACACCCCGACAGCAGGAGCAATGCGCCGGCCAGCGCGCTCAATATCCGAAGCATTTGCCATTTCCTTTCGGCGGCGCCGTTCCTCCAGCAAACCGCGCAGCTTGGCGTGCCGCGCGGCCGTCAGCGGATAGCGCCACATCATGATGATCGCGGCGACCTTGAACAAAACTGGCGCGAAGCCGTAGAGCAAAGCGAGAATCAACAAGGAGCTCCGAGAATTGTCGCCGCCCTCGGCGTAGCCTGCCCAGTCCAGGATCGGGAAGGCCAAGCCGACGGCCACGGCGAGCGCCAGCTTGCTCGCCATCGCCCAGAGAGCGAAATAGAGCCCGGCGCGCGCGCCGCCACTGCGCGCGGCGTCTAAATCGATCACGTCGGCCTGCATCGAGGCCGGCAGGGCCAGATCGGCCCCGAAACTGATCCCGGTCAGCACGCAGATCGCCAGGAAGATCGGCGCGTCCCCGGCGCCCAGGAACGGCACGGCCATGAAGAACAGGCAAGCCCAGATCATCGAGGCGACCCAGGCGCGATGCTTTCCCACGCGCTTGCTGACCCAGATCCAGAACGGCGCCGCCAACACGCCGGCCGCGAAATAGATCACCAGCGCCAGCCCCGCCTGCTCAGGGCTTTTCAGCACATCGCCGACATAAAGCAGGAAAAGGGTGGGAGGCAGGCCGTTGGCGAACCCGTTCAGCAGATAAGCCAGAATCAGCCGCTTGAACGGCCCGTTATGCCTCAGCGCGCTAACGCCCGCGCGCCAGGACAGAACCGTCTCGCCCACGGGTCGTTTGGGTTCGCCCAGCACGGCCAGCGCGGCGATCACCGCGATCGGCAGGCTGACCAACACCAAAAGCGCCAGAAAACTGAGATTGGCCCCGGCGTCCGACCCGACGCCGACCGCCACGGGCAGGACCCGCGCGATCAGGGTGCCGATCACGCCGAAGCCTTCGCGCCAACCCGCGATCCGCGAGCGCTCGTGATAGTCC
>JBMLRS010000085.1:0-1745 GCA_049240905.1 Elsteraceae bacterium | reverse complement strand
GGGCGGTCCAGCAGGCCGGCAGGCAGGATCTCCAGGTCGATCACTCGGCCGCTGCCGACCTCCCAGACCGGCCGCACGCCCATCAGCGCCAGCGCCTGCGCCACGTCGTCCCCGCCCGTGCGCATGGTCGCCGTGCCCCAGGCTGAGAGCGCAAGGCTCTTCGGCCAGGCGCCGGTTTGCTGCGCGTGGCGCTCGACCAACTCCTGCGCGGAGCGCCAGCCCAGCGCCCAGGCCGCCTGGGTCGGCAGCATGCGCCCGTCGACCGAATAGAAATTGCAGCCGGTCGGCAGCAGATCCGGCCGTCCCCGCGTCGGCGCGCCGGACGGGCCGGGCGGCACGCGCCGTCCATCCAGCCCCAACAATAAGCCATGCAGCTCCGCCGGCCCGCAGGCCGCCAGCGCCGGCCGCCATTTCGCCTCCAGACGATCGAGCACCGCGATCGTGCGGAACCAGGATTCCTCCGGCGCGACCTCGCGCGCGACCAGCCGCAACGCCAACCGCTCCAACCGCTCGACCGCATCGCCCTGCGTGCGCCAAACGCCGTCGCCGATCAGGCAGGCCGGACGCGGTCCAGCCCAAGCCTCGGCCGGATCCGCCGTCAGCGGATCGAACTCTAATTCCAGATCATTGGCCAACGCGCGCAGCAGGCTGTCATCGGAAGGACCAGACCCGCGCGGCGCCCGCGCCAGCGCCGCCAGCAGGGAATTCTCCCGTTCGCCGTCCGGGCCGCGCCCGAACACGTGAAGCCCGTCGCGGATCTGCAGCTCCTTCACCGTGCAGACGAACCCGTCCAGCCGGCGCAGCGCTTCTTCGATCGGCAGATCCGGATGCAGCCCCGCGTCCTGCGCCAGACCGGACTTGCCGGCGCGATCCAGAATATCCCGCTGCAAGGGCGCGCAGCGGCGCGGATCCATCTGTCGGGCCTGATGCCATTCGTCGATCAGCCGCTCCAGCTCCGCCAGACCCGCGTCGCCGCCGCCGCGCCGGAGCGGCGGGATCAGATGGTCGACGATCACCGCGCTGCTGCGCCGCTTGGCCTGGGTTCCCTCGCCGGGATCATTGATGATGAAGGGATAGAGCGTCGGCAGCGCGCCGAGAACGGCCTCCGGCCAGCATTGGCTGGACAGGGCCACGCCCTTGCCCGGCAGCCACTCCAAGGTTCCATGCTTGCCGACATGAACCAGCGCGTGGGCGTCGAAGCCGTCCGCGTCGCGCATCCAGAAATAGGTCGCCAGATAGTAATGCGGCGGGACCAGCGCCGGGTCATGCCAGGTCTCCGCCGGGTCCAGGTCATAACCGCGCGCGGGCTGCACCATCACCACGGCGTTCCCACAGCGAAAGCCCGACAGGGTGAAGGCGTCGCCCGTGATGTGCGGGTCGTTCTCCACCGCGCCCCAGCGCTCGATCACCGCCGCCTGCATCGCCTCGGGCAGCCGGGCGAAGGCGCGGCGATAGCGCGCCAGCGGCCATGTCAGGCCTGCCCGCCGCGCCCGTCTACCCTCGATCTGATTGGTGGCGCCAGCCGTGACGCGCGCCATCAGCCCCGCGCCGGATGTCGGAAAAT
Organism: Elsteraceae bacterium; assembly: GCA_049240905.1. Classification (GTDB taxonomy): domain Bacteria; phylum Pseudomonadota; class Alphaproteobacteria; order Elsterales; family Elsteraceae; genus JBMLRS01. The sequence continues at coordinate 181 of JBMLRS010000085.1, read as the reverse complement.
CCGTGCCCAGATCATAGCCGGCCTCGGCCAGGGAGCTCCCGATCACGGCGACCGATTCCGGCGTGTCCAGCCCCACGCCATTGCCGATGCGCCCGTCGCGGTTGGGATAATTTCCCAGGATCAGCGCGACGCGACGTTCCCCTCGTGGTGTCGCGCGCAGCCTGGCCCAGGCCGCCGCCTG